>DFWB01000005.1:4387-7876 GCA_002380675.1 Akkermansiaceae bacterium UBA4145 | reverse complement strand
GTTGTCGGATATGGCGACTGGCAAATAGAGTGTTTTGGATCTGTCAGGCAGGAACCGCCATTGCCGCATGGCTCTTGATTGATGACTGGTGGGGGGCAGGGATAGCCACAGTGATTTGTCTTCTCTTCTCGCTGGGCTTCCAGCGTGCCTTACGGACTCCTCTTAGAGTGCTTAAAACCTTCGAGGCGTCGCTTCCCCATAAGAGGCTCCCGACCGAACGACGGGAGGCGGGCCCCCGATAACAACGCTTACCAGTTGGGCGAGTATCCAGGGTTCCTTCAATGATTTTGCGGATCAGTCTTGACCAGACTCTCGGGGGCAAGGGTATTGGGTATCGCATGATTCGGGCGTTGCGACTCACTGGCAGAAGCTCTATACCGCTCGTAATAAAAACCCTTTAGATGAAAACCCAATCCATCCTTCCTCTCATTGTCACGAGTGCGTTTGCTGCCGGATTAGTTGCTCTTGCAGCGGTGAGCCCGAAGGGAGCAGGCGAACAAGAGTCCACAAGCGAGAAGGGCCCAATCCGGGTGCTCTTTCTAGGGCATGACAGCAAGCACCACAACAGCAACAAATATTACCCGATGCTTGCCAAGGGGCTGGGGTCAGACGGGATCTACTTCGACTATGTGACGACAGTGGAGGAGGCCTTCGACGATGCAGATTTTCTTGGGCAGTTTGACGCGGTGCTCCTTTATGCGAATCACGGAACGATCACGCCAAGTCAGTGGAAGAATCTGAAGGGTTATGTGGAGGGTGGAGGGGGATTCGTGCCAGTTCATTGTGCGAGTTGGTGTTTCGGCAACGAGCCCGAATTCGATCAACTGGTCGGAGGCCGGTTCGATAGCCACGGTGGCGGGACATTTGCCGCTAAGGTGATCAAGGCAGAGCACCCAGCGATGACTGGGGTTAAGGCATTCGAAGCGTGGGATGAGACCTACAAGCACCGGAACCACAATGAGAAGGATCGCACAGTTTTGATGGTGCGAGAGGTTGCAGGGCCCGGGGATAATATCAAGGAGCCCGAGCCATGGACATGGGTGCGAACACAAGGCAAGGGGCGCGTGTTCTATACAGCATCTGGGCACGACGAACGAGTATGGGAGCAGTCAGAATTTCATCAGCTTCTCAAGGCCGGGATACTCTGGGCTGTCGGTGACACCCGGAAGGATTCCTATGATAAGTTCATTAGAAACCGCGCACCCTTGAAGTATGAAAAACGGGGGGACATCGCGAACTACGAGAATCGCCCCGAACCTCTGCCCTACCAGTTTCCTCTACCGGCGAAAGAGAGTATGAAATACACTCAGGCCCCGGTGGGCTTCCGACTGGAGCTCTTTGCCAGTGAGCCGGATATCATCAACCCTATTGGTCTTGCCTGGGACGAACGGGGGCGCCTTTGGGCTGCAGAAACCGTCGACTATCCCAACGAGATGACTCCGAACCGGGTCGGAAACGATAAAATCAAGATCCTTGAAGATACCGATGGAGATGGGAAGTGCGACAAGGTGACAGTCTTTGCTGACGGCTTGAATATTCCCACATCGCTGACCTTCTCCCGTGGGGGAATCATCGTGGCACACGTTCCAGACTTTCTGTTCCTGAAGGATACGGACGGGGATGATAAAGCTGACGTGCGCGAGGTTCTTAATACCGGGTGGGGCACCGGTGATACCCATGCGGGACCATCGAACCTGCGTTATGGCTTCGACAACTGGATCTGGGGCGCGGTGGGCTACTCCTCCTACAGTGGCACAGTAGGCGGTGAGCAAAAGAGGTTTGGTTCCGGCGTGTTTCGTATGAAGCCGGATGGATCTGCACTGGAGTTCATGCACCAGTTCAACAACAACACCTGGGGACTAGGGTTCAACTCCTCCGGGGACGTATTTGGTTCAACAGCAAACAACAACCCCAGCTTCTTCTGTGGCATTCCCGCTACCGCCTATCGCAACGGGAAGAGGGGGATGACCGCGAAGATGATCGCAACCGATCGCTCCTTCCACCCCATCACGCCGAATATCCGTCAGGTAGACGCATTCAATAACTACACGGCAGGAGCTGGTCACGCGTTGGCCACCTCGGCGGCATTCCCTGAGTCGTATCGCGAGAAGATGGCCTTTATCGGAGGGCCAACGGGACATCTTTTGGGAATGTATGAAATTTCTCCTACGGGGGCTGGCTATAAAGCGGAGAACGCATTTGCCTTTCTCGCATCCGCAGACGAGTGGTTCTCACCAGTCGCTGCGGAGGTTGGCCCCGATGGACATCTGTGGGTGGCTGATTGGTATAACTTCATTATTCAGCACAACCCAACACCTAGCAAAGGACGCGGAGGTTATGACGCTCAGCGAGGCAAGGGGAACGCTCATGTGAATCCCAACCGCGACCGCGGACACGGGCGGATTTACCGGGTCATCTGGGAAGATGCGCCCAAGTCAACGATCCAGTCTCTCGCAGGAGCCAATACCGAACAACTTGTCGGCGCGCTTGAAAGCGACAACCTGTTTTGGCGCCACACTGCGCAACGCCTCCTCGTTGATGGAGAAATGAAGGGCGCAATCCCTGGCCTGAAAAAGAAAGTCAACTCAGGAGGAACCGGCGCCATTCAGGCGCTTTGGAGCTTGAGCGGACTTGAATCCCTCGATTCAGAAACGCTGCAGGCGGCTCTTATGAGCAAGGATCCTGCGCTTCGTCGGAATGCGATTAACGCTCTTGGGTCCGATGCAGCTGCCCTCCAGCTTTTCTTCGATACCGCAGTCGTGCAGGATGAGGAGTTGATTGTGCGCCTCGCCGCTTTCAATAAAATGGTCCAGTTCGATGATCAGGAGACGATAGGGCGCGCGGCCAAGGAGCTGATCAAAGACTTTTCCAATGCCAGTGAACCCTGGCTCTCGCAGAGCTTGCGCAATGCAGGTGCTGGTCCGGTAGAGCGAGGACCCTCCAAGCTTGGCAAGGAACTGCTGGCGAATGGCTCGTTCGAAGACCTCAGCGCCGATTTTGCTTCTGGCTGGACGGGACGCTCGTTCCGTGGAACAGCCCAACACAAGTTGGCCGACGTTGCTAGAACCGGGAAGCATTCAGTAGGAATTTCTGCTGAGACGGCTGCCGAGTGGGGCATCACTATCGATGTGCCGGTCGACATGAATTCTGAATACGAACTGAGTGCTTGGGTAAAGACTGAAGGCGTCGGAGGAGGCGGGCGAGGCGCGTTACTTTATGTCAGCGCCCACCCCGATGCTCCGGGCAGTTCGGGAGTAAAGGGCACGCAGGACTGGACACAGATTAAGTTGAGATTCAACTCGGGATCTCAAAAGGTCGCCAGTATTAACTGCCTCCTCGGGGGCTGGGGGGTGTCCACTGGGAAAGCCTGGTGGGATGATGTCAGTTTGCGCAAGGTTGAGTACGAGACTATCACCGGGGAGAAGTCTGAGGTCACCGAGGGCGATGTGGCTCGCGGACTGAAGATTTTCAAGACCCACGCAATCGCCA
>DFWB01000005.1:0-4097 GCA_002380675.1 Akkermansiaceae bacterium UBA4145 | reverse complement strand
GGACTGAAGATCTTCAAGACCCACGCAATCGCCAATTGCGCGCGATGCCACGCTGTCAACGGGGAAGGGGGGCCTATCGGGCCGGCACTTGATGCTATCGCGACACGAAAACAGGAAGACTACATTCTCGAGAGCCTGATTGATCCAGGTGCAGCAATTGCAGAAGGATTCCAGGGGCAGGTTTCACCAATGCCTCCGATGGGAGTATTGCTGACCAAGCAGGAGCTTGCTGATGTGATGGCCTACCTCATGACCCTCAAATAGTTTTAACTGCAGGGAATGGGTGCATGCCACTGTGCAGCGGAGCTTTGCCCAGAAGAGCAGCTCGAAGAAAGAACTAGCGATTAGCTCTCTTGGTCTTGATTTGGGTCGTCGTCAGTTCCCAGGGAACGGTCGGCCAAAGCGCGCGTCCTACACTACCCAACATCCTTCTCATTGTGGCTGATGATATGGGGATTGGCGACACGGATGTATACCTTGGCGTCTGTATGGGCGCAAAGAATCACCCGATCGCCGCCGTGACCCAAACCACGCCCCAGCTCAAGGCGTTTTCCCAAGACACGGTGGTATTTAATAACGCCTATGCACCGTCCCCCATGGATTCGTCGACGCGGCACTCACTCTGAACAGGCAGATTTGCGCGTCGCTCTTATCTAAAGACGCAGGCGTGGCTTCCTCATGGCCAGAACGCACCCATGGTTCAGCGCACCAAAGAAGCATTGCACGCCAACGAATGCCAGCATTGCTCCAAGAGCTTCATTCTTTTTGGGGCCTCGTAAATTAAATTGCACCCTCATTCGACCTTCTCGATACGGGCACCTCCAACCAGCTTTACAGCGACGGCCTCTACCTCACCTCCCGTTTCCTCCCGATACCGTGCAACAATATCTTCAGCAAACCGTGAGACACCAGCCGTTTCAACAAGATTGACCGTGCTACCACCGAACCCGCCACCCATCATCCTCGCGCCGATTGCTCCAAGTCCCCCGGCAATGTCGACCAATGTATCAAGTTCCTGGCAGCTGACCTCATAATCATCCCGGAGGGACGAATGGCTAGCAGCCATCAGGAGGCCAGCGGCCGCCGTGTCACAAGCTTCGAGTGCAGCAGCAAAGTCACGCACGCGGGCCATCTCGGTTATGACGTGTCGGGCCCGTCTGTAAACCCTCTCACCGAGTTGGACTTGTGCGGATTCTAGTTCGCCTATCGTGACATCCCGGAGAAATTCCACGCCAAAGAATGCTGTTGCAGCCTCGCAGTCAGCCCTGCGCTTGGCATACTCTCCATCTGCTAGAGCATGCTTAACTTTGCTGTCGACAACGACCGCTGAGAGATTTGCAGGGAGGGGCGCTGAGGCGATTTCTAGTGTAGAGCAGTCAATTTTCAATGCATGACCCGCGACTCCGGCGTTAACGGCCAGCTGATCCATGATGCCACATGGAACGCCAGCCCATTCATGTTCTGCGCTCTGACACAAAAGGGCACGCTCGGTCTGGGGAAGATCAAGGCCCAGAAGCGCTTCAATCACCAGAGCTGTTGCCGTTTCAAGAGCGGCACTGCTGCTAAGCCCGGCTCCGAGGGGAAGGTTGGATTCAAACCTAACGTCGAATCCGCCAACGGGATAACCTGCGTCCCGATATTTTGCTACTACTCCAAAGGCGTAGTTAGCCCACGAGTTGTCACCCGAGAAGGGCATCCTGTGTTCAATAGGCACGACGAGGTCTTCATGGCCCTGAGAACTCGACAATCGCAACTCGGAGCGCCCATTGGCTTGCGCTACGGCCTTTGTGTAACGGTTGATTGCTGCCGGCATGACCACGCCCCCCTGGTAGTCAACGTGCTCACCAATAAGATTTATCCGCCCGGGCGCCCTCGTCCTTACAATGCCACTAGATTGGGACCCTGGGGTAGAGAGCTTGCTAGGAGAAATCGACACGGTTGAGGGTAAGCGGCGTTGGTGCCTCAAGGAGGCTCCACAATGCTGTGTGGTAAGTCCAGCACTCGAAATGAACCAATTTCAAGGAATCGAGCGACCTTTTGTAGAAAACGAACTGATCCATCCGCCATCAGAGAAAGGGCGTTCCAATAAGATTGCGGATTTCGTTCATCAAGTGAGGGAATCGAACTTGCTCGACGGAAGGGCTATCTATCGGGGATTAGAAACCAAAGAATGATGGGTTGCAGCTGCCCATGATCTAAGCGAAGCGTTCTCCACCTTCTACCTCTCGATGAACGTTACTTCCCTGCTCAATATCCGAACAGTTAGTCCGTTTGCTATAGCGGCTGCACTCGCTGCCTCTGGGATCGCTCAATTGCCTGAGTTTAGCGATCGCTTTGACAGTCCCGACTTAGATTCGGGATGGGCTAAGCTCAGCCCGGGGTAAGGACAAAGATAGTGGCTTCAGACTTCAGACCGATTTACAGTTCCAACCGGGTCGGCTGATTGCGGTGCCGTTGATAAATTGAAGCAGTCCAGAACAGAATCTGATCAGAACACTTTCATGAATAAGCTCCCTCTATTCCTACTGATTCTTACTGGAGTCCTCTTGTGTTCTTGGCTGCCTGCGACGGCACAGCCGAAGTGGTTTGCGGACGCAATCTGGTATCAGGTCTTCCCTGAGCGTTTCTGTAATGGCGATAAAACTAATGATCCGGTTCGAGCGAGCCTGAAGGATACCTGGCCTTATCTGATTCCGGCTGACTGGCAACCCAGCCCATGGACATCGGATTGGTATAAGCTTCAACCCTGGGAGCAAGACGGTCGCGACTTTTATGTCCACGCTCAATTACGGCGCTATGGGGGAGACCTTCAGGGCATTCTCGACAAGCTTGACTACCTCAAGAACCTTGGAGTGAACACCCTCTACCTCAATCCAATCTTTGAGAGCCCCTCCTTGCACAAATATGGCGCCACTCTCTATCACCACGTGGATAAGCACTTCGGTCCTGCTCCCGCAGCAGACCTTGCCCTTTTCGCAACAGAAGATCCCAGCAATCCAACAACATGGAAATGGTCAGCGGCTGACAAACTCTTTCTCGAGCTGATCAGACAAGTCCATCGGCGGGACATGCGCATCATAATAGACGGGGTCTTTAACCACGTTGGAATTCCGTTTTGGGCCTTCCAAAAGGCCCGTAGGGAAGGTCCTGACAGCCTCTATGCAAAATGGTTCGATATTCATCGATGGGACGATCCGACGACCCCTGAAGATGAGTTTGAATACCGTGGATGGGCAGGAGTGAAGGGTCTGCCTGAATTTCGTAAGAATGCCCGCGGACCCCATCCCGCAGCAAAAAGACATATGCGCGCCATCGTAAAACGTTGGATGGATCCGAATGGGGATGGGGACCCCTCTGATGGAATCGATGGATGGAGGCTCGACGTAGCGGCCGAGGTTCCTATTGCATTCTGGCATGAATTACGCGGATGGGTGGCCGAGATTAATCCAGATGCTTACCTCACGGGGGAAATATGGTGGGAAGACTACCGGAGTCACAAACTCAAGAACGCTGGTCCCTGGCTCGAAAGCGCTTTTGATGGCGTCATGAATTACCGCTTTACGGATGCGGTCCTTCGCTTCGCCAATGAGGAGCATGAACCCACCCCGGCTGTGGAATTCCTCGAGTCTCTCAAACGCATCGAGGACGATTACGGCTATTCAAAGGTTCTCGAGATACAGAACCTCCTCGATAGTCACGATGTGGCCCGCCTTGGCTCGGTGGTCATGAACCCGGAAGCTCGACTGGATCACGACGCCAACGTCAAAGGTAAACCTGATTATCGGACTGGTCCGCCCAACAGAGAAGCTCGGCAGAAACTGAAGTTCATGGCCGCCCTTCAGTTTTTGCTGCCAGGTGCTCCGTACATCTACTATGGGACAGAAGCGGGGATGTGGGGAGCGGATGATCCGGACTGCCGGAAGCCTATGCTATGGCCAAATACCAACTATGACGATGAGGCCTTCCTTCCTACGCAGGAGAAAAGGCCGCCGGTTCGGGTGGCCTTCGATGCCGAGCTGCACCAGTTCTATCAAACTTTGTGCAGCCTCCGGCGAAAGAGGGCGGTATGGCGACGTGGCAATTTTCGGATTCTTTCC
>DFWB01000025.1:424-9235 GCA_002380675.1 Akkermansiaceae bacterium UBA4145 | reverse complement strand
ACCGGTATGGGTCCGGTGATCTCGACATGGTTCCAGACCACGACGGTTCTGATTTCCGTGCCATCGGTGATCTTGCTGACTTCACTGATCGTCTCCCTGTGGGGTGGATCGATCCGGTTTAATATGCCCATGCTCTGGGCCGCGGCCTTTCTTCCCATGTTTGGGATAGGAGGACTGACCGGTCTCCCGTTAGCCTTCAATCTGGTCGATCTCCATTTGCACGACACCTACTACGTGATTGGGCACTTCCACTACGTGGTTGCACCAGGGATTCTCTTTGGACTCTTCGCCGGTGTCTATCACTGGTACCCAAAGGTTACCGGGAGGCACATGAGTACCTTCCTCGGACACCTTCATTTCTGGCCCTCTCTGGTCTTTATGAATGTGCTCTTTTTCCCAATGCTCATCCAAGGGATGGCTGGATTTCACCGGCGGTGGTATAACGGGGGGGACGCTTATCTTTCCAAGGCAGATGGCAGTGAGAATGTGTTCGGGAATACTGTGGCAGAATGGATTCATCTAAACCCCGTCATGAGTTTCGGGGCATTCATGCTGGCCATTGCCCAAATCCCGTTCTGCATCAACTTCTTCTTGAGTATGTTCGCAGGGAAAAAGATCAAAAATGACAACCCGTACGATGCGACAACCTTGGAATGGGCCACGCCTACGCCTCCGCCGCACGGGAACTTCACTTTTGATGTCGCAGCTTATCGGGGCCCTTACGAATACAGCCGAGATGATCATGAGGGTGATTTCTTCCCGCAGTGGGAGGAACCGAAAAGGAACAAGCCAGCCGAAGAGCCCAAGACCTCGCCTGTTTCCTGAAGATTTTCAAAGCCTTCTATCATGGAGATTCCATATACAGTCACCGCCCGTAAAGACACCGGTCTGTTCAACTCAAAGGTTGGAATCTGGCTCTTTCTAGCGTCCGAGGTGATGCTATTTGGCGGACTGTTCTCAGGGTATGTGTTTTTGAGGATCTATGCAGACTATCCCTGGCCGGAGCGGGCTCTGCCGATCGTGCCTGGATTGATCAACACGTTTGTGCTGATTGGGTCCTCTGTCACAGTAGTCTTCGCGTGGGCTGCCCTCAAAATGAGGGAATGGAGAAAGTTCCAAATCTACATGGGAATTACGATCGCCTGTGCGGGAATATTCATGGTCCTCAAGGGGATTGAGTATAAGGCAAAACTTGAGCACCAGGCGGTCCGGATGGATGATTTTGCCATCATTGAGGGTCATGCCCACTACGCTGTGGTTGGCGATGACGGCCAGATCTCTCATGCGGACACCAAAACGAAGGCTAAGAAACTGAGCGATTCGGGTGCAAAGCCCTTCAAGGCCAATGCCATTCTCTTCAAGCCGGAGACCATTGATTTCTCAGTAGCGAGGGCGCACCAGCCCTGGGTCGAAGCAGTTCTGGAGCAGGCAGCAAAGAGAAAGTCCAAACTGGTTACAGCTGAAGACCTTTTCCTGTATGGGAGTATCAGGGATTATGCTGGAACGGAACAGGAGCCTCTTTCCAGCAAAGGCCGCACCAATGCAGAGACTGAATTAGTCGCAAAGTATGCGAATGCGGAGGAAAAGGCAGGGCACACTTTTGGGGAACGATCTCTCTACATTCCTGCAGGTACCGAGCTAAGTTACGATCTCGTGAAACAGGCTCGTGAAGTTTACGTTTCGGGGCGTTCCCACAATGCAATCGCGCGAACTGCGATCCTGAAAGCGAACTGGAAAAAAGTAAAAGCAGCTCGTCCTGAAGACAAATACTGGGAGCAGGCACCTGACGCGAAGATTGACGCGGCAACTCAGCTGGAGGAGCAGTTTGACTCGGAGGGAAACTGCATTTCAGGCAGCAAAGTTGTCTCTGTGGTTTCTACCCTGTCTTTTCAAATGAGTCCCCCTCAGCCCATCGTCATTGATAGAGGATGGGTCAAGCGCCCGGTGAAGGCGCAGGAGGGAAAAGCAGAGCTCAGGGATGATACCTCCTTCAATGCCGGAAGTGCTGAGGATTCAGCTCCGGGACTCCTCAACAGTCCGCTGATCCTCGCGGTGGATGCGATCGACTTTCGTTGGATGGTTCAGAAAGCTGAAGAGGCGGGTAAGGATCCTTTGGAAGTGATCGAGAAAAGCTGGATTTTCTCGGAGGAAAATAAGCATGCGAAGTATTACAAGAAGATTTGGAAGAACCATAAGGCTCGAATCGCTGAGTTGGAGAAGGAGCTTCTCGAGGGGTATGGCAGGGACAAGGAAGGTAACGCGAAGCGGGTTCCGACGGAGACAGATCGCTATCGTATTACTTGGCAGGATCTCGTGCACTACGCGAGAGTCGATCAGCATGAAGGTCGCCCTCCTAAGCCGAGCGACAAAGAGTATGCCGACCTTCGGCCGAAGTTCTGGGATGGTTTCGCCGGACCGAACCATAAAGATGAGGAAATCCACGAACTGCATGCGTTCCCTGAGCTGGAGATCCCTCACCAGAAAGTCTCATTGCAGTCGATGTTCACGCCGAAGTGGAACACCTACTATGCCGTATATTTCACGATTACCGGTTTACACGGCCTCCACGTGATTGGTGGAGCTATCGTGCTGGGCTACTACCTCTTTTTCAGTAAGGGCTTATACCGTCGTAATCCCGAATGGCTTGCCAACCGGGTAGAAGTAGGGGGCCTTTTCTGGCACTTCGTTGATCTGGTCTGGATCTTCCTGTTCCCAATCCTTTACCTCATGTAACCCCTCCAAGAGTCAATGGCTGACACACCTGCAGAAATTCAGAAGGCAAAGAAGCTCTATCTTCTAATAGGGATGGCCCTATTTGTGTTCACCGTGGTAACGGTGGCAGTGGCGACCGTTCCTTGGTTAGATTTTGGAGGACATGGTTTTGACTCGAAAGATGCGATCATTGGCCTCCTCATTGCCACCTTCAAAGCGACTCTGGTGGCCTCGATTTTCATGCACTTGAATCATGAGAAAAAGACGATCTATGTGGTTCTTCTTATCAGCGCAGTGATGGGTGTCGTGCTGATGTTCCTCACGGGCTGGGCATTCACCGACCCGATCGAGTATGGGAACACAGTCGAGGGTGATAAATTTTACAACCCGGAACAAACCACCACCTCAGACTAATATTTTCAAAATGTCACTTCGCGGCTTTCACATCGTTTTCGTCATCGTGACGACCCTGCTCAGTCTCTTCATGATGGGGTGGGCGCTTTTCCTTGCTCCTGTCACGATAGGAGTCATTCGTCCCATTCTAATGGTGGCTGGAATAGTAGGAACGATTGGATTTCCCGTCTATGGGGTCTACTTTTACCGGAAGGCACGAAAGTTAATTCTGTAAGATCAAACCATCCAAGTTATGCTTCTTGACTCTCTCAATATTGCCTGCACCACCTGCGCTAAGTCCTTTCAGGAAGGCGGAGGTGATGCCGCGGGTTGGTCCATATTTTTCCTGCTGGCGACGGTCATTCCAGTGTTGGGAGCGACAGGGGTCTGCATGGTTCGAATCGTACGCCGTGAGCGGGAAGCCCTGGATCCGAAATATGCCGATTAGGAAGAAACCGAACTTTCTTTTCTCAACCCCGAGCACCCATGCCAATTCTTGCTAAGACCATCGTTGAATACCTAGGAATTCCGGAAAATTATTCGGAGCATGGAGGAAGTGTTGATCACCTGATTGACCTCGTGCACTGGTTCATGCTTGCCCTTTTTGTAGGTTGGACGGCCTTTTTCCTCTTTGCCTGCTGGAAATTCTGGCGCAAAAGAAATCCCAAGGCCTCTTATCATGGTGTGCAGAACCACGTCACGACTCACCTCGAGGTAGGGGTGGCGATCTTCGAGGCGGTGCTTCTACTCGGGTTTGCTTTTCCACTGTGGGCGGAGAGAACTGACCGTTTTGAGGATATCCAAGCGCAGGATCCGGTTCGTGCGCGTGTCATAGGGTATCAGTTCGGATGGAATTATCATTATCCCGGAGCGGATGGAAAGTTTGGAAGAATTGATCGGCACCTGATTCAGCAAGCAGGCGATCCTTGCATAGATCCCGAGGATCCCAACGGTTGGGACGATTTTGTCTCACCGATTTTGAAGCTTCCCGTAGGTGAACCGGCGATTCTCCAGATCACAGCTACCGACGTCATCCACGGGTATGCGATTGTGCCAATGCGTATCCAGCAAGATGCCATTCCTGGCACTGATATCCCCATGTGGTTCCGGCCTCTCAAGGAGCTCGAAACCAGTGTTGTCTGCGCTCAGTTGTGCGGAGAGGGTCATGGGGATATGGTAGGAATCATGGAGGTTATCAGCAAAGGTGCGTTTACCTCATGGGCGAAGGAGCAGAGCACTGCCGCTTACGCGCGGAACTCCAAGAAGGCCGCGGAAGTTTCCTCTGCTGCTGGGGAAAACGACGCCTCTGATGAGGCCGTAGAATCCACCCTGAGCTCCGGGGAGAAGACCGAGGAGACCGAAGAGTCCGCTGGTGGCGAAGGGTCCGAGTGAAGGCACGGCGCTAGTAGAGATGGGGAGGTTATCCCCCGAATGGGGTGGAAATGCTGCTACGGGCTCTCTTTCGTCCGGAGTGGGGCCTTAAAAAGATGTTCATTAGAACAGTTTTCCTCTGATCTTATGAAATGGCGATCAACGATCTTCCTCGTGGCACGCGACCAAGGGAAAAAATAGCAGCGCAGGGCCCAGAGGCCCTGACTGATGAGGAGTTGATCGCGGTGTTCCTGAGAGTGGGGGTTAAAGGGCAGAGCGCTGTTGATCTGGGCCGAAAGTTGCTGGAGGACTATGGGAGCCTCATGGCCCTCGGTGGGCTTGGAGTGAGAGAACTGTGTAGCCACCATGGCCTCGGAATTGCCAAGGCGGCTCAGCTTGTGGCCTCCTTCGAGCTGGGGGCACGGGTTGCCCGAGAGAAAATGGTTATGAAGCAGCTGGATGGGCCGAGGGCTGTTTTCGAGATTTTCTTTCCACAGGTTGGGCACCTCCGCCACGAGACACTCCGAATCGCTTTGATTGATGCTCGTCTGCGGATTACCCGGTCACTGATTCTCACTGAAGGAAGCTTGAATGAAACAGTTGCGCACCCGCGAGATATCCTTCATCCGGTGGTTCTCCATAAGGCGTATGGCTTTGTTCTGATTCATAATCATCCCTCTGGAGACCCTTCTCCGAGTGGAGCGGACCGGGAGCTGACAGAACGGATTGCCCGCGCAGCCGAGCTTCTCGGAGTCGATTTTCTCGACCATATCATCATAGGTCGACCCGCCGGGAAGCGTGAGGGCTTCTTCTCTTTCAGGGAGGCTGGGATACTGACCGCGGTCTCTTAGTCAGATGCCTCTCTGAAGTCCCGTGGATGACCTCATAGGGATAATGGGATTTAATCCTTTGAGGCCTTGGGGTCCAGAGCGTCACGCAGGCCATCGCCGAGGAAGTTCAGGGCAAACAGCGTCAGGGTGAAAAAGATGCCTGGCAGGATGAGCAGTTGAGGGTTGGTCTCCAGATAGTTGGCGCCCTCCTTGATGAGGATTCCCCAGGAACTGTTGGGGGACTCCACGCCGAGGCCGAGGTAGGACAGCGTTGCCTCATACATGATAAAGCCTGGAACAGTCAGGGTAGCGTAAACGACGGTCGGTCCAAGGGTGTTGGGAATGATGTGACGGAAAAGTACCCGGAGCTTGGAAAGACCGAGGGACGTAGCGGCTTCGACGAATTCCCGTTCCTTGAGGCTCAGGACCTGAGCGCGGACAATACGTGCCAGGGTCAGCCATCCGAACAGGCCGAGGGCAAAGAAGAGGGGTAGGACATTGGTTGCCCTGTTGGTGAACTCCTTGTTCCACCCCCAGGTATCCACAATCCATTTTGAGGTATTTCCCGACCACTCTGAGAGCACTGCCTGGAGGACGATTACAACCATCAGGAAAGGAATAGACAGCAAAGTATCTACAGCGCGCATCATGATTGCATCAACACGACCTCCATAGAATCCGGAGATCGCACCGTAGACTATACCGATGGTCACTGCGACAAAAGTGGCGACCAAGCCAACGAGGATGGATACCTGCCCACCGTAGAGGATTCGGGAAAACAGATCCCGTCCCATGGCGTCGGTTCCCAGCCAGTGCTCGCCGGAGGGCGAGGCGAACTTATTAGTCAGATCCTGCTGAATGGGGTCCTTGCAGAACCAGGCAAACCCGAAGCAGAGCAGGCAAGTGATGACGAAGAGAATCAGGCTGATAATGGCGACCTTGTTCTTGCCCATACGGACCCAGGCGTCCCGCCATAGTGACGAACCACGCTCAGCATGTAGCGACGAGTCGTCGCGTTGGCTCTCGGCGTTTTCGGTGCCTCGGGTTGCGGAAGTCATGTGTTATCTGGAAGAGTCTCCGGTAATGCGTACTCGCGGGTCGAGAATGCCGGTCAGGAGATCGGCGGCAAGGTTCATGATCACGATTAAAACACCGAAGAAGAGGGCCACGCCGAGGAGTAGGAACTCATCTCGTGAGATGACAGCATTCACAAAATGCTGCCCCATGCCTGGGACCTGAAAGATGGTCTCGACAATGAAGGATCCGCTGATCAGTGCGGCAAAGGCCGGCCCGATGAAAGCGACCGAGGGGAGAATTCCCCCGCGCAGGGCATGGCGCATGATGACTTTACTCGCTGGAATTCCCTTAGCGCGTGCAGTGCGGATGTAATCCTGAGAAAGGATCTCAAGCATTCCGCCACGAGTGAGGCGGGCCAGATAGGCCGCAGTGGAGAGCCCCAGGGTAATGGCCGGGAGCAGGATGTCCTGTGGGTTACCCCAGCCGGCTACCTTGATTCCCGGGAGATTGGCGGCGATGAAAATTTGCAGCAGGGGACCAATGGTGAATGCGGGAACGCAGATACCAATCATGGCAATGGTCATGCCCCCCCAGTCCACCCAGCTGTTCTTGCGGACTGCGGAGATCATACCAATGGGAACACCGATGCAGATGGCGATGCCAAGAGCGCTAAGGCCAAGAATAACTGACACCTTGAAGGACTGGGAGATGATGTCCTTGACCGGCCGGCCCTTGCTGGTGGAGACCGCTAATGAGCCCTCGGTAATGATGTTTTTCGGATAGATGAGATATTGGTGAAGCAGGGGTTTATCGAGTCCGTAAAGAGCACGCTGATAGGACTTGGATTCCTCAGAGAGATTTTTTTCTGTAGTGAAAGGTTCTCCCGGCATGGCCTTGGCCAGGAAGAAGGTTATCGTGTAGAGGGCGAAGAGAACAAACAGGCCCTGAAGGAGTCGACTGGCAATAAAACGAAGCATTAGCGAACGGGGTTCTGCATTGAGATATTCGGGCTTCGTTCAAGTCGTAGGAACTTGTAGGGGTGGTTGTCCAGGATCAGTGGGTCCCAGCCCTTGACGTCGGGGTGAATGAGATAGTTGCGCGTATACCAGTAGAGAGGAAGGATAGGGCTCTCGGAGAGGAACAAGGCCTCGGCCTCCTCTAGTACCCGGTATCGAGCCTGCGGGTCACCCGTGTTGCCCGCTTTTTTCAGGAGGGCTTCGAACTCTTCATTATGCCAGCCCGTTCGGTTGTTGCCGCCGTCCTTCATCCACATGTCCAAAAAGGTCAGCGGATCCAAATAATCACCGATCCAGCCCCCAGCCGCCAAGCCGTAGTCCTTTTCAAACATGGTGGTAATATAGGAGGTCCACTCCATCTGCTTGATTCGGATGCTCACTCCGAGATTGTCCTTCCACATCGCTTGCAGTGCCTCGGCGTTGGCTTTGGACGTCTCCTTGTCGGTGGTAAGGAACTCTATTTCGGGTATTCCTTCTCCTCCAGGATAGCCAGCCTCGGCGAGCAATCGGCGGGCTCCCTCAGGGTCAAATCCTACAGTCTTGGCTGGCCGGTATTCACCAAAGGGAGGGACTAAGCCTCCTGCTGGTTTCTGGCCACCTTTCAAGACGTTGGTAATCAGGGACTGCTGGTCGATCGCCTTGGAGAAGGCCATGCGTACACGCGGATCGGTAAAGGGTTCACGGGTGACATTGGCCCGGATGAAGTAGGTTCCCAAGTAGAGCTCGTTACGAACCTGGTCGGGATAGCGCTCCCGGGCATATTCAATCAGCTCAGGTGCCAGCGTGTAGGTGACGTGCATCTGCCCGTCAAAATACATCCGGTCCTCGGTGTATAGGTTTGAAATCGGCAGGTAGCGGATACCGTTGATGCCAACATTGGAGCGGTCCCAGTAGCGGGGATTACGCTCTACCTGGATATGGTCATTGAATTTCCAGGAGGTGAGGATGAAGGCCCCGTTGCTCACGATGTTCTTAGGCTTGGTCCAGTCGGTAAAGCGATCTCCAATTCTGCCGTGCTCAAGGATGCTGTGCTTGGGGACCGGATACCAGGTGTAGTGCTTGGTGATCTCGGGAAGAAAGGCGATTGGAGAGTTGAGTTTTACCTTCAGAGTGAAGGGGTCAGGTGCCGTGGCACCGAAATCAATCAGCTCCCAGAGATCCTTTCCGCTTTCTGCAAATTCCAGATTTTTTTGAATCAGGGTTTCGCGTACTTCCTGACTTACGTCTTCGGGCCATTCGAACAGCCCTGGATCTGATTGCAGGACGCGGATCTGCTCCGCCTTGAGGTGGTCGAGTCCTTTTTTGTTGAAGTCAGTTGATCCCTGCTCATTCGGACCAAAGTCGACTTTTTTCAGCGTCTCCCACTCCACCGGAAAGGATTCATCGTTGCGGCAGGTGAGGTAAGAGCGCTGTGACTTGTGGTATGGTTCTGCATCCTCGATGTAGTAAAGCATGAAAGAGTAATCTGATGC
>DFWB01000025.1:0-123 GCA_002380675.1 Akkermansiaceae bacterium UBA4145 | reverse complement strand
ATGTAGTAGAGCATGAACGAATAATCCGAGGCCAGTGACGGGCTGAGGATGCGGCGGAAGGAGAAGAGAAAATCCTCGGCGGTTAGAGGGGTGCCATCTGACCATCTGGCATCCTTACGCAAC
>DFWB01000274.1:2556-2754 GCA_002380675.1 Akkermansiaceae bacterium UBA4145 | reverse complement strand
AAGTCCGGAGATGCAGCGCTTTCATTATTTCCGACGACAGAGTCAGCCGGAATGGAGAAAGCTGGCCGCAAGAGTTCCGATTTATGCTATCTGGGATGACCACGATTTTACAACTAATGATGGATGGGGCGGGCCGGCTGTTGATAAGCCAGCGTGGAAGCGTGAGGTCTGGAGAATCTTCAAGGAGAATTACGACAA
>DFWB01000274.1:0-2255 GCA_002380675.1 Akkermansiaceae bacterium UBA4145 | reverse complement strand
CAAGGAGAATTACGACAACCCCTATTATGGAGGTGGTGAAGAGCTGCCCGGGTGCTGGTTTGATTTCGAGATCGGTAAAGTGCGGTTCATCATGATCGATGGACGCTATTATCGTGAATCGCCTAAGGAAGGGGGGGACCCGTCGATGCTTGGACCGGCCCAGATGAAGTGGCTCAAGTCCGTTCTTTCGAAGAAGCCTGCGACTTTTACGGTGATCTGCTCCAACGTTCCTCTCGCTCCGAAGGTCAAACCCGGATCGAAAGATACCTGGGATGGCTACAGCAGAGAGCGGAGTCGAATTTACGAGTATATTGCGTCCCAGAAAATTCCTGGAGTGATTGTTCTGTCTGCGGATCGACACCGGTCGGATGCCTATCGGACTGATACGGGAATCAAGGGCATGTACCCGGTGTATGAATTCAGTTCCTCGCGCCTCACCAATCAGCACGTCCATCCTCTGATCAAGTCTTCGCTCTTCGGGTATAATGAAAAGCAATCCTTTGGGCGGGTTGACTTTGATCTGGAGGTTGATGACCCATCGGTCACCTACACGATCGTGAGTATCGATGGGAAAGAAATCCACTCGCTCAAGGTGAAGCGCAGTGAGCTGGAGTCTGATTAGTAAAGTTCCGCGCGGCAGAGATCTTCTGCGAGTATGGAGTAGAGAGATGAATATTCAAAAGAGTATGCAGTCGAAGCCCTCGGGCCCACCTCACTCAAGGGCTGCCACTTGGCTGGTAGCACTGGTTTTGATGATGACGCTTTGGCTGCTTCCCCCGATTCTTGGGGCAAGTTCTCCCAATGTTGTTCTGATCTATATCGATGATCTGGGCTATGGAGATCTTGGGTCGTATGGGTGTCGAGATATCCCTACCCCTCATCTTGACAGGTTGGCGAAAGAGGGAGTTCGGTGCACGGCATCCTATATTACGAATCCACCCTGTTGTCCGAGTCGGTGCAGCATGCTGATGGGGCAGTATGGCCAGAAATTTGGGAAGTATGGCATGTCGAGAGGGCTTTCGCTTCCGGAAGACCGTCCGACGCTTGCACAGTTTCTCAGTGGCCAAGGCTATGCCACTGGACATATTGGCAAGTGGGATATCGGAAGCAGGGCTCAGGGGCCACTTCAGACCGGTTTCAGTAAGGCGGCCAGAACCCCTCCAAAAAAGCAGTATACCAAGAGGGAGTTGCTACGCCTGTCGCCATCCTTGCGCAGAAAGTTGGAAGAGAAGGAGGGGAAGTCAAAATACTACTGCATCGATGAGGGCGGAAAAACGATGTGGCTCACGGATTACGATGGGGATGCGATGGTGGACTTTGTTCAGCAGCACAAAGATGAGCGTTTCTTTCTCTACTGGTCGCCGGAGGCGGTGCACTCCTTTAATACGGAAGTTCCCGAACGTCTGATGAAGCGAGTGAAGTCCAAAGGGAGTCGCCGTTATCTCGCAGGGGCGATCGCTTCGGTGGATGATCAGATTGGCAAGCTTCTCAACGCTCTGGATTCCAGTGGGCTCCGGGAGAAGACACTTATTATCTTTTCCAGTGATAACGGCGCCAATAGCGGGGAGGGAGGTAGTTCAGCCCCCTACAGCGGAGGAAAAGGCAAGGGGACCCAGAAGGAGGGTTGGGTCCGGGTTCCTACTATTTTCTCCATGCCCGGTTCGCTGCCAGAGGGGAGTGTTCATAAAGGCCTGATCGCGAACTTTGATTTCTACTCGACGATCGCTGGACTTTTGGGGAAGGCAGCTCCTCCGCATTGTGATGGGGTGAATTTGTTGCCGTTTCTACGGGGCGAAAAGAAAGGAAGTCCTCATGAATTTCTCTTTTGGCTGAACAACGAACCGGGAGATGCGGTAAGGCGGCATCTTGTTGCGGTGCGTTGGAAGCAGTGGCGTCTCTACCGAAAGTATCAAAAGGATCCCTGGCAGCTCTTTGATCTCACGACGGATCCCCTTGAGGAAAAGGATGTCTCTGGCAAAAATCCGGAGGTGGTAAGACAGCTTGCGGAGAGGCATAGGGACTGGGTTAAGACTCTTGCTCCGCTCCGCGAAGTATCGAAAGAGAAAAGTCCAGCTCAGCGGGTGACCTCTGGTTATGGATGGGAGGTGTCTCAGAAAGCGCGGGATTCAAGTGGCAGGTAAGATGTCCATGCCCCTATGGAAGTTCTTTCCGAGGTGTCTCGGAAATTGGGAGTTAGCTAACAGAGAAAAGGGCTGCGGAGGGCGGAGTGGCTCGCGAGGTCGCGCTCCTGCGAA
>DFWB01000324.1 GCA_002380675.1 Akkermansiaceae bacterium UBA4145 | reverse complement strand
CATCACCATCACCCTGCCTTTACGTGGTTTGACGATTTCAGCGGGCCTAGGGGCTGGTGCGGGAGGCACTGTGGGAGACAGTTCGATCGCGAAGCGGCCTACCAGATAGCTCTCGTTGAGGGTGTGCTCCATTGTAACTTCGAGGGGCTCTCCCTTTGTCTCGAGAGGTTCCGTGAAAACAAAAACGGCCTCGTGTGGCGAATTCATGTCTGCCTTCCGGGTCCCTCCGACATTTATGGCCCATCCACTCTTCGCGTCCTGATCTAACGTGCCCGCGATGGGGTAGCCCGGCTGTTCGTGATCGGCGAAGGCATGACTTATGGCAATTGGTTTTCCTCGTGACTGGATACGCAACTTGGTGAGAACGAAATTGCCGTTTGCAGCAGTGCCAGGGCCATTCTGGGGGAGAGATTTGTCCGGTAATACGCGGAGGCGCAAGGCAGCTACGCGGTCGAGGTAGGTCGTTGCCTGCACACGATAGGAGTCATTCCTGCCTGCTGCCTTATCCACGAGGAGAGAGTTGTCTTTTTGCAGGTGCAGAGGCTTTCCGGAGCTTGTAACGGGGTTCTGGTAGTGCACCGGATTCCACTTGGCCGTCGCTGAGGGGAAAGTTTTTACGGGTGTTGCCTCAGGTGCGTTTCCCAGGATTTCGTATTCTTCCACCTCTACGGTGGCGCCGGTGCTGTTAGTATCTTCCGTATTATTGAAGAAGGCGAAGAGCTGGTAATACTCACGCTGTGTGATGGGGTCAAACTTATGGGTGTGGCACTGTGCACAGCCGACAGTGAGTCCCAGCCAGACTGCCCCCGTGGTGTTGACACGGTCAATAACCGACTCGACCCGGAACTGTTCGCGGTCCGATCCGCCCTCTTGGTTAATGAGAGTGTTACGGTGGAAAGCCGAAGCGACATGCTGGGCCTTGGTACGATTGGGCAGAAGGTCTCCCGCAAGTTGTTCGATAGTGAACTGGTCAAAGGGTAAGTCGTCGTTCAAGGCCTTGATTACCCAGTCGCGGAAGGGCCACATCTGGCGGTCGCCATCGATGGAGTAACCATGAGAATCGGCGTAGCGCGCTTGGTCGAGCCAGTGGCGGCCCCAGCGCTCGCCGAAATGAGGGGATGCCAGCAGACGGTCAACTGTAGACTCAAGGCCTGCATCTGGAAAAGACTGTTGCTCTTCTGGGCTTGGCAATAGGCCAGTCAGGTCCAGCGATAAGCGGCGGAGCAGCGTTTCTGAGTCGGCCGGACCGCTGGGAGTGATTCCTGACTCCTTCAGTCGTTTCTCGACAAAATAGTCGACGGGGTTGTTCGACCAAGATTCGGGAACCCTCACATCGGCGACTGGCTCGAAAGCCCAGTGACTCTGGTAGGGAGCGCCTTGTTTGATCCATCTGCGGAGAAGAGAAACTTCTCCCGTGGTAAGTTGTCCTCGATTGGAATCGGGAGGGGGCATCAGTTCAGAGGGGTCTTCGTGGGCGAGGACCCGGGCGAGGAGTTCACTCTCATCTGGCATGCCCGGTACGACGGCGGCATATCCGCCGAGGTCGGCAAGCGCGCCGTCCCGCTGGTCGAGGCGCAGGTCTGCCTTCCGTTTTTTCTCGTCCGGTCCATGGCAGAGAAAGCATTTGTCTGAGAGAATGGGCCGGATATCGCGGTTGAACTGGATCTCCTGCGAGAATGTTGATGGCCCCAGCAGGAGCGGAAGCAGGAATGGCAGGAAACGAAACATCTCGACGGGCAGGGCCATCTTTAGACAGGAACGCCACTAAGGGCAACCTCCGGAACAGAGATCTGCGGGGTGAAGCTTGTGCTTTTGTTTCCTTCTCTCTAAGCACTCGACACTATGAGCGTGATTGACCTGCGAAGTGATACCGTGACTCGACCGGGATCTGCAATTAGGCGTGTGATGGCGGAGGCCGAGGTGGGAGATGATGTTTTTCGCGATGACCCCACGGTGGACAGGCTGGAGGATCTGACTGCGGGTATGCTCGGCAAGGAAGCCGGACTTTTTGTGGCCAGTGGAACCCAGAGTAATCTCTGTGCCTTGCTGACTCATTGCGGGCGTGGAGACGAATATATCGTTGGCCAGCAGGCGCACACCTATATCTATGAGGGAGGAGGGGCTGCAGCCCTTGGAGGAATACAACCACAGCCGATAGAACAGGAAAAAGATGGGAGCCTCGACCTTGAAAAGGTGGAGCGACTCATCAAGCCAGATGACTATCACTACGCGAGGACCCGTCTCCTGTGCCTTGAAAATACAACGAATGGGAGAGTCCTTCCTGAGGGTTATGGCCGGCAGGCGCACGAGCTGGCGACCCGCTTTGGGCTAAGCCTCCATTTAGACGGAGCTCGCCTCTTTAACGCAGCTGTTCAAATGGGGCAACCTGCCTCTGCTCTTGCCGCTCCGTTCGACACTGTTTCAGTCTGCCTTTCCAAGGGCCTTGGCGCGCCAGTTGGCTCAGTGCTCGTTGGAACCGCGGAGTTTATTGCGGGTGCCAGACGGTGGCGTAAGGTTGTTGGAGGAGGGATGAGGCAGGCCGGACTGCTCGCTGCAGGGGGGATTTACGTTCTGGAGAATCATGTTGAGCGCCTGGCAGACGACCACGCCAATGCAAGAATGCTAGCTGAGGGTCTCCGCGCTTTAGCCGGATGCAGAATCGACATGAACCTAGTGCAGACCAATATGGTTTACGTTGGATTGCCTGAACACAAGGCGAGTGAGATTCCCCAGCAACTAAAGGAGAGAGGTATTCTGGTCTGTCCCGGTAATCCAATGCGACTGGTCACTCATCTGGACGTTTCTGGTGAGGACATTCAAAAGACCCTGAGCGCGTTTGAGGAAATCCTCTGAGAAAATGGGGTTCCGAGGCCCTATAATGCTGGCCCAAGAGCATGAATCGTATTGTGGAGGGCTCCGATCATTTCATCGCCATTTGCGGTCTCGAGATCAAATTCAATTTTCATCTGCATGACAGGAGCAAGGTTAGGAATTTCCAGGAAGACCTCCTGCCCTCCTGGGAGGAGTCGTGCAGAACGGACTTCTACCTTGTCGTGTCCGGTAGCCGATGGTTCCGAGACCTTGTATTCCTTTGAGCCGTATTTGCTGGTCCACTGGTAATTCCATTGTTCGATCTGCCAGCTGTCGAGGTCCTCAGCGAGCTCCTTGTCCAGTTGCTGAGTAAAGCCGACACGAATACCATTTTCATGGATATTCAGGCTTCGGGGCATACTGACCTTGGCCCCTGTAAAGCGGACTCGCTGGAGGCACCCGTCCTTGGCTCCGCTTGTCTGCCATCCTTTGAGGCCGCTGACATATAGCTGGCCGTCATGAGGGTTGAAACGGGCCCGCATTCCACCCGACTGAAATTTAAAGGGGAATTGGAAGATCCCTGCCTGGTCGACTCCTCCGACGTTTTCCTGCATTACGAGGAAGAGGGTGCACTTTCCGTAGGAGCAATGAACCATGTGCCCCTTGAACGGGCCCCATTTGTCCGAGGTATTCCACGTTTGTCCGCCACAGGAATTATCGACCTTGTGCGGGATCCAGCAGAGAGGGCCATCGTAAGAAGTCGGAGCCTCCTTCCTATGATGGGCGTTCATGAATCCGTAAAAGCCTCCCTTTTTGACGAGGTCTACCCGGGACGAAGGGACCCACGTGCCTTGCTGGTCGGCTACCGTGAGTTCGCCGTTGGGTCCTGCTCCAGAGCCGTTGGGCCAGCGGAACCCCGTTGCGACCACGCTGATATCAGTCCCATCAGCGGAAACTTTCAACAGAGTGCCCGCGTGCTCATTATTCGCTCCGTGGCCCTTGACGTAGTAAAAGTTCCCCTCAGGGTCCGTTTCCAGTCCGGTGGCATATTCGTGGACATGTTTCCCGATACGGCATCCGTTGTTGAAGCATTCGTAGAAGTCAGCCTCGCCGTCCCCATTTAAATCGTGAAGTCGGGTGATCTGGTCTCTGCCGAGAACATGCACTTTATCTTTTACGACCTTTAACCCGAGAGGCTGAAAAAGACCGGTAGCAAGACGGCGCCAGCTGATTTTATCGAGCGTTGAGTCAATGCCCGAAACCCGCCAGACGTCGCCGTCTATTGAGCAGACGGCAATATCTCCATTCGAGAAGAAGTCATGCCCGCCAAATCGGAACAGGATTTTATCAGGGTTATCAAATGGAGGCGTAATCGTGTCGACCACGTAGGGGCCTTTCTCCGTGCTGATAGCCCCCTTGGTTACGAGTGGCGATGGGTGACGTGGAGGCCCTCCCGTAATGAATCGAGAGAGGTTCTCTGCCGGAGGAATAGTCGCAGCGGTGGCCGCAACCTTCCGGGTCTGATCTGCGGCTGCCGATGCCAGTATAATCTTAATGCGAGCCGTGCTTTTCCTCGGCTTGATGCTAAGGTGCCATTCTCCATCTTCCTTCGCGAGGGCGAAGGAAGGGCCGGGCTTTCCGTGAGGCATGACAATTGTTGGAGCTTCGGTGTTGTCCCGGGCCTGGCAAATCTTCAGGACCAAGCTTAAGTCCGAGGGGTTGATCTCCAGCGTCCTGGTGAAGACTTTGAGGCCCCCGACCTCTTCAATCCATGGCATATCGAGAATATCGACTCCGTTGATGCGGTAGGAAAACACTACCCGCTCCCCGTGGCGGTAGAGTCCACGGTATTGGGCCCACGACCTCGGAAGTGGACCTGCTTTCTTGCCCTCTCGAAGATCGTCGAAGTTCCCCCCTTCATCGGCCCATGATGGACCGCTCTCAGCGGTGAAAAGATAAGGAGATCCGACCCAGTGGCCTGCTCCCCCAAGCCCATCCCGGTATGTATTGAACATCACGGTTTTACTGGGGATCGCGCAGGCCATACGCATCATTTCGGTATCAAAGAGAACGGTGCCATTTTTTCCGCCCTCTCCGAGTCGCACTGCGATCGCTTTGTAAATGGTGCGATGGGATACCTTGGCGTCTCCCCGCATATCCACTGTGCCGCTGAAGACTCCTCCAAGCTCCGATTTAGAGAAGCGGGGCTGTGGAGCATCCCACCAGGGCTTCTTTTCTTCCTCGACCTGATTTTTCTGGGCAGCAAGCGGCCCAGTGCCTGCGAGAAGGAGTGAAATAGTGGC
>DFWB01000002.1 GCA_002380675.1 Akkermansiaceae bacterium UBA4145 | reverse complement strand
CGACTCAGATTTACACTCATGTTGATGAGCAACGTCTTCGAAAGGTCCACCGTGCCTATCACCCTCGCGCATAAAGTTCAGTATGCTCACTTCTACCCAAGCCCTGAGGCCCCGAATAAGCCAAAATGGGTATAAAGGCTCTTATTTCTCCCGCGAGGCTTCTTGCACGATGGCTGTGAAAAGATAAAGTGCATCCAATCTTTTCCGGTTGAAACGTCTCAGCCCATGACCATCCCTCCCCTTATGCCGCTTAATCTCATGTCAGCGGTCGCTTGCTATCGTCATGGCCTGCTCACAGGACTCCTCGTCTCCCTTTTGTGCCTTCCAGCCACGGGACAGATCAGGATCAATGAGATCGTTGCCAGCAACAGAGACACCCTAAATGACTCTGACGGGGACTCTTCCGACTGGATCGAAATCTTCAATGCCGGATCCCAGGTTAATCTCGGAGGCTACAGCCTGACAGATGACCCTGAAACTCCGGGGAAATGGGTATTCCCCACCGGTAAGTTCATCGGCGCGAACAGATTTCTCGTTGTTTTCGCTTCCGGAAAGGACCGCGTCTCGCTCCGCGGGCAGCTCCACACCAATTTTTCTCTGGATTCCGCAGGCGACTATCTCGCTCTCCATGATCCCAGTGGAGCCCTCGTGGACGAATTCGCTCCATCTTTTCCCCCACAAAAACGCGACATTGGATACGGCGTGGGGAGTGACGGATCGGTGGGCTACCTCTCCCCATCGACTCCGGGCAGCATCAACGGAGCTACCCTCGAGGGATTCGTCGCAGACACCACCTTCTCTCATCAGCGAGGGTTCTACACGGGACCGATTGAAGTCACGATAAGCTCAGAAACTCCGGACGCAGAAATACGATATACCACCGATGGCCGAGAGCCGACCCCGCGATTCGGTCAAATCTACACCGGCCCCATCACGATAAACTCAACCACTGTGCTACGTGCGATCGCCTACAAAAGCGGCATGATTCAAACCAACGTAGATGCCAAGAGCTACCTCTACGCCGGTGATATCATCCAGCAGCGCGAAATGGACAGCTCCATCGTGGGTTCTCGTATTTACAGTCGCGAAATCCGCCCCGCCCTGACTCGGCTCCCGGTTGTCTCTCTTTCATTCAATCCGACCGATGTTTTTGGAGGCTCAGGCATTCACAGTAACCCCTCATTGAGCGGAACCAGCAGCGAGAGAGAGGCTCATTTCGAGTTCTTTGATCCTTCAGATCCTGAGGATTCAACCCATGAACCAGCTGGAATACGAATTCACGGCGGTAACGCCCGACAGCATCCAAAAAAGAACTTCCGGCTCTACTTCCGCTCCGATTACGGAAAAACCCGACTGACCCACCCCCTTTTTCCGGGGTCCCCAGTCGAGACCTTCAAGAGCATCCTGCTCCGCGGCGGAGGACACGATGCCTGGACCTTCCGGGATGACTGGGACAACGCCAGCTTTATCCGCAATGAGTTCCTGCATCGGGTTCAGAAAGACATGGGGCAACCCTCTCCGTGCGGTCGAATGGTCAATCTCTTCATGAACGGTGATTACTGGGGTCTGTATGATCTACAGGAATTCCCCCACGAACACTTCAACGCAGATCACCACGGCGGAGATCCGGACGACTGGGACATCGTCAAGCACGGCGCGGAAGTCGAATCCGGCAATGCCGTCGCTTGGAATGAAATGATCAATCTGGCAGAGAATGGGATCGAGTCGGAATCTGAGTATGCCGCCATTCAGAGATTTGTGGATATCGACAACTTTGCTGACGCCATGATACATCGGATATGGTCGAGCGATGAGGACTGGCTGGCACCAGCCACCCGCAACGGCCAATCCATCTCGACCTTCTTTGATGACAAGAACTGGTATGTCGCCCGGAAAAGCCGAAACGGAGAAGCTCCTTTCATCTTCTATTCCTGGGACGCGGAGATGTCGATGGGAATACCTTTCTCAAGCAATGAATCTACCGGCCAGGAAAACCCCCGGAGTTGGCGAAATAATTTCACCAGGATCGACAACCCTAATTCTCCCGGGATCGTCTATGATGCCCTGCGACAGAATCAGGAATTTCGGCTGCATTTCGCCGACCGGTTACATAAACACATCTACAACCGGGGAGCACTCTCCGTGGAGAGTCTTCAGGCCAGATGGGACCAACTTGTCACAAAGGTCCGCACACCCGTCGTTGCTGAATCTGCCAGGTGGGGACGGGATAGCTGGGGTGGAAACCGGGGAGCCCCTTACACGCGAAATACTCAATGGATTCCGGCTGTGGACTGGGTGCGCTCTGAATTCCTCGTGAATCGGAGCAATGAAATCCTGCGGCAGTTCCGCGAAATTGGTTTATATCCTAACGTCGCCGCGCCTTTTCCATCCCTCACCGAGACACAGCTTTCGAGTCCTACAGATCTCGCACTTACTACGACCACCCGGGGAGCAAGAATTTACTTTACCACTGACGGGGCCGATCCCCGAAGTCCAAGTGCCGGGGGAATCGTTCCTTTCATTACGAGTGATCACCCTGTGCAGGCATTTGTTCCCTCGCTTGAGAGTGATGCCGAAATAGGCACCACATGGCATCAGCTGGCGGACCCATCCAATATTGATCAATGGGCCACAGGCCCCAATGGAGTCGGATTCGAGCGTTTCCCCGCCAGCGATCCTAATTTTACAGATCTTATCCAGACCGAACTTCCGGAGATGTACAACAACAACGCCTCCGCCTATATCCGCTACAAGTTCGATATACCCGACCAGGCCACCATTGACTCCCTTGGTTCCGTAGCGCTCAGAATGCGCTATGATGACGGCTTCGTCGCCTACCTTAATGGGGTGGAAATCGAATCTCGTAACGCAGGGGCTACTCAGTGGAATTCCGCCTCCACCGCCACTCACAGTGATGCGCTTGCCGCGACGTTC
>DFWB01000281.1 GCA_002380675.1 Akkermansiaceae bacterium UBA4145 | reverse complement strand
GGTGAGGGTGAGCAGTCTGGTGAGGGTGAGCAATCTGGTGAGGGTCAGGAGACCGGCGAGGGTCAACAATCTGGACAGGGTGGGGATCAGGCTGATCCGGAGCTTGCCGAGCTCGCGGAGCGGCAAGCGGAAATTGCGGAAGCCCTGGAATCTCTTGAGGCCGGTGATATTGACCAAGCGCTGCAAGCAGTCCAGGAGTTGCAGGCAGAAGAAGCTGCTGCTCTGGCGGAGGCCATTCAGGATCTTCCTCAACTGAATGGGCAGTCCGGTCAGATGAACCGGGCTAGTCAGCAGGCTCAGCAGGGGAGCGAACAGGCTTCGCAGGCTGCCCAGTCGGCAGAGGAGGGTCAGTCCTCGCAGGCGGCTCAGCAGCATGAGCAGGCTTCAGAAAACTTTGGGAATGCGGCTGAAGCTCTTCAGCAAGCTGCCCAGCAGTTCGCCCAGCAGGCCCAGCAGGCGGCTGGTCAGCAGCCTAGACCTAATCAATTGCCCGGGAGCCCGGAAGCCCTCGCGGAAGCAATGGAAGCAGCAGCTCAAGCCTCCCAGGCACAAACAGCCGGAGAACAATCTGAAGCCTCGCAGCAGGCGGCAGAAGCACTGTCGCAAGCGGCCCAGCAAGCGATGCAAGCGATGCAAAGTGGCCAGCAGCCAGGCCAGCAGCCGGGTCAGCAGCCGGGCCAGCAGCCGGGCCAGGAAGGGCAGCCATCTCAGGAGCCCGGACAGAAGCCCGAGGAGGGCATTCGGCAGGCTCAGGGAGATCCGGGTGTGCCACCTGAATTGGCCAAACTGGGAGTCAGTGCCAAGGATTGGGAAAAGCTCAAGGAGATCCTGCGCTCTGATGTTGGTGGCGCTGGGGTTGGAGGCGTTCCGGAGGATTACCGGGGACTCGTGAAGCGCTATTTTCAGGAGGTTGCCCGAGGTGGTAAGTAGTCTCTTAGATCGAAATCAGTCATGGTGAATGGAATTAGAATGAGAGGAATGTGTTTCACTGCGGGATGTAGTCTTCTGCTATTGCTCGGGAGTGCTTACGCTCAGGAGATTCCCAAGACGGTTTTCTCGGAGTGGAAAAGCAAAGTGGATCCTGCTGTAGAACGAGGTTTACAGTTTCTTGCCCAGTCTCAGGAGCGAAACGGCAGCTTTCCGGAGAACTACGGAACTTCTACTGGAATCCCCTCTCTTGTCGGGATGGCCTTCCTCTCCAAGGGACACATGCCCACTGAGGGCCCCTATGCGGCCAATATCAACCGGTGCATCGATTATGTCCTCCAACATCAGCAGCGCACGGGCCTTTTCGTCGCTGGGCATGCGGGAAGCGGCCCGATGTATGCTCACAATATCAGCACCCTGTTTCTCTCAGAGGTTTCGGGAATGGTGGATCCAGAGCGGCAGAAGCGTGTTAAGGGAGCCCTTGCGCGTGCTCTTCAATTAATCCTTCGCGCTCAGCGAGTCCCCAAGTCGGAGAAGAACCAGGGAGGGTGGAGATACCATCCGGGTTCACGCGACAGTGATACCTCCTGCAGCGGATGGGCTCTCATGGCCCTACGCTCAGCGAAGCTGAACGGAGCAGCGGTCCCTGACAGTGCGATTGAAGATGCCGTTGCTTACCTTTACCGCCATTATGATGACCGGCTGGGAAGCTTTGGGTATTCGGACCGCACGAGCCACAAGGAATCTCTCACCGGCATGGGGTTGCTCTGCCTCGAGCTCTGTGGGGAGCATGGGAAACCGGCGACCATCAAAGCTGGGGAGTTTGTTCTGAGAAACCATCAGCGGCTACGGAACTACCAGTTCGAGTATTATGGGAATTACTACTCTGCTCAGGGAATGTTTCAGCTAGGGGGTAAATACTGGGAAACGTATGCGAACTGGATGTATGAGTCCTACCTTCCCAAGCAGCAGCAGGATGGTTCTTGGTATAGCCGTGAGGCTGGCCGGATTTATGGAACCGCTACCATGGTTCTCGCCTTTACGGTTCCCTACCGACAGCTTCCAATTTATCAGAGGGACGAAACGGTTGATGAGGAGTGATTATGCAGGATCGGGGTTCAGTCGCACCTGAGATCCTTTCGAGCTCAGGGATCGGGCGATGACTCCACGGGTTTTCCGCCGTGTTTTCGATTCAACTCCTCGATTACCCGCATGGTCAGATCGGTGGCGTCGCGGATATAAATGAGGGAGGGAAGCTGGGAACTGGTCTTTCCTCCGATCTCGAATACATGGTCGAATCCCTCCTCCCGTGCGATCTTGTGAATCACTGTTCGGATGTCATTGAGAAGCTTACGGGTGACCACGACCATGCTTTCGTTGAGGAGCTTAAGTTTGGCGGAATGATCTTTCTCATGTTCGCTTTTGAGCGTGGAATACTCATGATTTTTGACGAGGAAACGCTGGTAATCCTGTTGACGTTGTTTTTCCTCGCCGCCGGGATCCTGTATTCGACCCTTGAGGTCTCCGAGTTCTACCTGAAGGAGCTTAAGAGTTTCAGGACGCGGATCCCGGAGCAGAGCTTTGCGGGCCTCCTGCACTCGATTTCTCTCTGCATGAGTCAGATGGTAAGACTCAAATGCCTTTGCCATGTCAATGGTCGCGAAACGGGGCCTGCCAGCCTCGAGGGGTGAGCTTAACGCCCATCCGAGGGTCATGAGCAGAAGAGCTTTCCTTACGAACGTCACTATTTTGAGATGGATACCTTTATATTAAAGGCAGTGGAAAGAATGTAAAGACCCCGGTTGAAGTTGGCAGTGAAGGCGCCAGAGTCCTTGGCTTTCTCTGGGTTGAGTTACTACAGTGGCGCCGTGAACGAGCGGGTCATCATCGTCGGGGGTGGGGTAGTCGGGCTGTGTTGCGCCTACTACCTTTCCCAGGAAGGAAGAGAGGTTCTCGTTCTCGAGCGTGAGCAGGAGCAAGGGGACAATTGTTCGCGGGAAAATGCAGGGATGATCGTGCCCAGTCACTTTACGCCATTGGCCGCTCCGGGAGTGGTTACGCAGGGACTGAAATGGTTACTGGATGCGGAGAGCCCGTTTTACGTCCGCCCTCGATTGAGTCTTGATCTGGCGCGTTGGGGATTATCATTCATCTCGTGTGCCAACTCCAGGCATGTGACGGCTAGTGCCGGTCTCCTGCGTGACCTGCAGCTGGCCAGCCGTGAATTATTCAAGGATTTATCCAGCCATTTTGACTTCGGCTTGCAGCGTCGGGGACTCCTGATGCTTTGTGAATCCTCTGATTTTCTGAAGGAGGAGGAGGAGCTTGCAGGAAAGGCTCAGGAGCTGGGGCTTCGGGTGGAAGTTTGCGATCCGGATCGGCTACGAGAACTTGATCCTGGCGTCGAGATGAACGCGCAGGGAGGAATCTGGTATGAGCAGGACTGCCATCTCAATCCGGGGGAGTTTCTCAATGGTCTAAAAGAGAAGCTGATCGCGGTAGGTGGGGAGTTACGATATGGATGTAAGGTGAGGGGTGTCGGAGATGGGATTGTCGAGCTTGAGGACGGAGAGAGGATACAGGGAGCGGAGATTATTGTGGCTGGAGGAGCGTGGACCAGTGGCCTTGCGAGGTCTCTTGGAACCTGGGTTCCTCTGCAAGGAGGTAAGGGCTACTCCATGACCCTTCAGAACCCGGGAGCCCTGCCTCAATTGTGCTCTCTCCTCGGAGAGGCGAAAGTTGCGATCACTCCGATTGGCGATTCTCTGCGGGTTGCCGGGACGATGGAGATTTGTGGGGAGGACCTTTCGATCAACGAGCGCAGGGTTCAGGGCATTATCAAGGCGGCCTGCCGGGTGTTTCCCGATTTGCGGCAGGAGGAATTCGAGGGAATCCGGCGCTGGTCGGGCCTGCGTCCCTGCTCACCTGATGGCCTTCCCTATCTTGGTCGAGTAGAGGGAAGAGAAAAGGTGCTGGTGGCAAGTGGCCACGCCATGCTGGGCCTGAGCCTTGGACCTATCACAGGAAAGCTGGTTTCCGAGATCGTCGCCGGGCGTTCCCCGACGATTCCGGTTGAGCAGCTTGCGGTTGATCGTTTTGCGTAAAAGAAAGGGTAAATCAGGGTATTACATGTCTCGGAGGAGCTCGGTGGATTTGACTCTCCGGTAAAGATCCCTCAAATACTTCTCATGGTTGGTTCAACGAAGCTGCATGTAATTGACTCCCACACGGCAGGAGAGCCCACGCGGGTCGTTGTCAGTGGAGGGCCCGACTTGGGCGGAGGTAGCGTAGCGGATCAGCGGATACGGCTAGGGAAGGAGCATGATTGGTTGCGGACATCGTGTGTCAGTGAGCCGCGGGGGCACGATGCGATGGTAGGGGCATTACTTTGCGAGCCAAGTGAACCAGGATGCGCCACCGGGGTGATCTTTTTCAATAACGTTGGATTACTACAGGGATGTGTTCACGGAACGATGGGGGTAGCAGTCACCCTTGAGCACCTTGGACGGATCTCTGATGGTAATCATCGGATTGAAACACCGGTCGGGGTGGTGGAAGTGAGCCTTGGAGAAGACGGCCTGATCTCAGTAGAGAATGTGCCTAGTTTTCGCTATGGTGAAGAGGTATCCGTTAACGTTCCAGAATGGGGCACGATATCTGGCGAGGTAGCCTGGGGAGGAAACTGGTTTTTTCTCGTTGAAGGTCAGGGCCCGCCTGTGGAGGCCTGCAATATTGATGCTTTAACGGATTTCACCTGGAAGGTTAGGCAATCTCTCAAGCGCGATGGAATTACCGGTAAGGACGGAGGCGAGATCGACCACATCGAGGTGTTCGGTCCTCCCTCTGATTCGACGATCGCTGATAGCCGCAACTTCGTTCTGTGTCCCGGTAAGGAATATGACCGTTCTCCGTGTGGAACTGGGACAAGTGCCAAGTTGGCCTGTCTGCATGCCAAGGGGAAGCTTGAAGAAGGGCAGGTGTGGCGTCAGGCCAGTATCCTCGATACCGTTTTTGAAGGCTCTGTGAGGAGGCAGGGCGACGAGAGGGTCATTCCGCTGATTCGGGGAAAGGCATGGGTGAATGGTGAGGCAACACTGATTCTCGATCCAACTGACCCCTTCTGTTTTGGCGTTCAGGCTTCCGGGGATTCCTTATCTCTGGAAGCCGGAACTTGACGCGGGGCGGAGGGACCGGTTCTATCCCCTCTCATGCCACTGCAAGTAGATTGGACCGGTGTTTTCCCGGCGGTTCCCACTCAGTTTCACGACGATTTTTCGTTAAACCTTCCGGCAACTCAGGAGCATGTAGATGCCTTGATCAAGGAGGGAGTACACGGAGTAATCATGCTTGGAACGATCGGGGAAAATTGCTCCCTGTCTCTGGAGGAAAAAGTGAAAGTCCTTGAGGCTGCTGTGGAGGTCGTGGATGGCCGGGTCCCTGTGCTCAACGGAGTGGCAGAGTTTACGACGCAGAATGCCTGCGACACCTCCAAGGCCGCGGAGGTAGCAGGAGTTGATGGGCTCATGGTCATGCCCGGAATGGTGTACAACTCGGATGGTCGGGAAACCGTTCATCATTTTCGGTCCGTGGCCGCATCAACCAGTCTTCCAATCATGTGCTATAACAATCCTCCGGTTTACAGGGTGGATATTACCCCGGAGATGTTCAAGCAGATGGAGGATGTCGAAAACATCGTTTGTATCAAGGAGGCCTCGGGAGATGTGAGAAGAATAACCGACCTCTTCAACGCTCTGGGAGATCGCTATCTCGTTTTCGCTGGTCTGGATGACGTCGCGCTTGAGAGTTTCATGCTGGGCTGCACTGGGTGGATTTCTGGATTGGTAGATGCCTTTCCACGGGAGAATCGCCTGTTATGGGATGCCTTCAAGGAGGGGGATTATGCGAGAGCGCTGGAGGTCTACCGGTGGTACATGCCGATGCTGCACTTCGATAGCCATCCGAAGTTAGTGCAGTATATCAAGCTGACGTGTGCGACTCTTGGCTATGGAACGGAAACCGTCCGAGCGCCCCGCCTGCCGCTGATTGGCGAGGAAAGGGAGAGGATCCTGTCTATCGTCGAGGAATGTGTGGCCACCCGTCCTTAGGAGGTATATCTCTGAAGAGGAGGCTTTATCAGCAGGGCTCGACCGGATGAATCAGTCCTGAGATCCGGTGGATACCTTGTATGCCAGCCCCGCACCGACGAGGTCGCTGATTCCCATTCCGATGGACTTGAAGAGAGTGATATCATCGTCACTCTGGCGAAGAGTAGCGGATCCGTTACACATTTCGGAAAGGTCGGCTACCACGTCATCCTTCTGAAAGACTCCTTCTGAGATGGGAACAAGGATTTCTCCGGCTTCCTTGAAGCAGTTCGCATAGCTGTCGGCATAGACCTTGGACTTGAGCACAAGCGATGTGTCACATTCCCGTTTGTCGGCATGGTGGTTGCCGATAAAGTCGGTGTGAGTTCCCTCAGTGACCCAGTCACCCATGACCAGAGGTTCATGAGAAGCGGTTGCGCTGACGATGATATCAGCCTGTCTACAGGACTTCTCGAGATCTGTAGCGACCGTCACTTCCACGCCCTCCAGTTCGCTGCTCATTTCATCCACGATGTGTGCGGCATTCGATGGAGTGCGGCCCCATACCGAAACGCGTTTCAGAGGTCGGACACTCGCATTCGCCCGGATAATGTATTTTGCGAGATTGCCAGTCCCGAGCAGGAGAAGATTCTCCGCATCCTTACGGGCGAGAAGACGAGTCGCGAGTCCCGAGATCCCTGCTGTTCTCCAGAAGGTCACGGTAGTGCCGTCGACAAGGGCAAGCGGTTCACCATGAGCCCTGTCAAAAAGAAGGATTTTCGAGTAGAGTGACTTATAGGGTTCCGAGTTACTGGGGAAGTAGGTAAAGGCCTTGACCCCGATCAGGTCAGTATTCCAAGAGGGAAGGACGGCAAAGGCATCGTGAGACCCTGATTGCTCATCGAGGAGAAATACGTTGCGGGGAGGCATGTTGAATTCACCTGAGAAGGTTTCTTGCAGGGCGTCAACGAGAGCCGGATAGCTGAGGGCGGCGTGAACTTCTTCTGGACCGATAGTTTTCATGGAAATCTGGAGAGGATGTCCTCCTAAGGTAAGGACGGTATAATTGAACCTTGCAGGCTGGTCAATCCAGCGTCGGATTCTCCACGATTTGCTTTGGCTGCTGCGAGTGCTCCGGGTAGAACCTCTGCACCATGGACTTGCAAGGAACATCATTTATCGGAGCGGGCCGGGGATCGGGAGGTGCCGGGGAGTCTCGCGCAGTAAACCCGGTGTCTGGAGAGGAGATGGAGCCCGCTTACCTTGCCGAGGGGGAGGAAAGCGTCGAGGCTGTCTGCAGCCTGGCGGCAGCCGCTTTTGTCGATTTTCGGGAGAGAAGCGGAGCAGAAAAGGCGGGCTTCCTGCGAGCTATTGCTGATGAGGTAGATGCTTTGGAGGAAGAAATCGTCAGCAGGATGACAAGGGAGACCGGCCTGCCTGAGGGGCGTTGTCGCATGGAGAAGGGGAGAACCTGCGGACAGTTACGTCTTTTCGCGAGCCTCCTTGAGGAGGGTTCATGGGTGGATGCCCGGATCGACCATGCGGATCCTGATCGTGCCCCGGTAGCAAAACCGGACTGTCGGTCGATGTGGAGGCCAATGGGCCCCGTGGTAGTATTTTGTGCCAGCAATTTTCCTCTGGCCTATTCGGTAGCGGGTGGAGATACCGCAAGTGCTCTGGCATCAGGTTGTCCTGTCATTGTCAAAGCCCACGGATCGCATCCTGGGACGGCAGAAATTGTTGCCACCGCAGTGCGGATTGCGGTGGAAAAATGCGGAATGCACGAGGGTGTTTTTTCCATGCTTTATGGCAGTGGAAGGACCATCGGGCAGTCGTTAGTGAGACATTCGGTGGTCAGGGCAGTGGGATTCACAGGATCCAGAAACGGGGGAAGAGCACTCATGGACGCCGCAGCCGCAAGGCCGGAGCCGATCCCGGTGTGGGCCGAGATGAGCGCGATTAATCCTGTATTTGTCCTTCCCGGCGCGCTTCGGGAGCGTGGCGATGCGATTGCGGAGGGTTTCGTCGGGTCACTCACGCTCGGGGTAGGTCAGTTCTGCACCAATCCCGGGCTTTTAATTGCGGGCGGAGAAGGTCGCAGCCAATTCGCGGAGCGAATTGCATCTCTCGCAGGCGAAGCTGCGCCCGCCGCCATGTTGCACAAGGGAATCGCTGAGGCCTATCAAGATGCATTGAAGGCAATGATGACCAAGGAAGGGGTGGAGACACTCGCTCAGGTGCCGGTAGAGGACGGGAGCAGCCAGGGTGGAGCAGTAGTCCTAGGGGCTGATGCCGCTGGATTTCTCTCTGATCAGTCCATGGCGGAGGAAATGTTTGGTCCAGCGACGCTGATGATATCAGCGGATGATGAGGCGGCCATGCTGGAGGTAGCCGAAAGTCTGGAGGGGCAACTGACTGCGACTGTTCATGCGACAGAAGAAGACCTCGAGATGTTTGGGAAGTTGATTGCGGTGTTGGAGCGAAAGGCGGGGAGGTTGGTTTACAATGGTTTTCCTACCGGGGTAGAAGTTTGCCACGGAATGGTACACGGAGGCCCTTCGCCAGCGACCTCTGATGGTCGGTCGACCTCGGTGGGGCCGCGCGCCATTACTCGCTTTACCAGGCTTGTATGCTGGCAGGATTTTCCGGATAGCCTCCTCCCCCCAGAGTTGCAGGAAGAGAATCCTCTGAAGATCTCCAGGATTGTAGATGGTAAGCGAACTTGACGCTCGTCTGTAAAATAGATGGGTGCTATGAGCCCTGAGGGGCTGCCTCGAGGTTGAAATCGAGGATCACTTCTTCATTGAGGATATTTTCTCCGAGTCCCTTGTAGTTGATGTCCCATTGGTAGCGCTTAAGATCGAACTTGGCTCTGATGGCTGCGGTCGTTTCGGATCGCACTACGGTGGAGGTAAAGGTGACGCTGTTTGTCTTGCCCCTCATTGTCAGATTCCCGGTGATTTCATACTGGCCCTCTCCGGTTTTTGTAATTGATGTCACATCGTAGTTGGAGACTGGGTGTGAGGGGACATCGAAGAAGTCCTCGTTCTTGAGGTGGGAAGTAAGCTTTTCCTTCTCAGTTGTAATTGAGTTCATGTCAATTTCGACCTTGTGGTCGTTTCCAACGGGCTCCCCGTCCTTAATTGTGAAATAGCCTGAGATGTTAGTGAAGCGGCCAACCTGTGTGCCTCCACTGACCTTCGATCCGGTAAACTCGATGTATGAATTTTCGGTAAATGTCCATTTAGAGGACCCATCGGGTCCGGAATCGACTGTCTTGTTGAGAGCTGGCCCTACCTCTGCATCAGCAGTCTGGTCAGCTGGGTTTTCACAGGACACAAATACCAGGGAGAGGAGAGAAACGACAGAGAGGGAGAAGCGAGCTTTCATGGTGTTTGGAGGATTAATCGAGAAGCTAAGGAGACGAGGGCAGAAGGCGAGCCCTGAGCGCATATTTATCAGAGGATGGGAAGTTGACCTGTTAAGTCGATGGTTTGATCTTTGCGGGAGATGGCAATCCGAACGAGGCATTATAAAAACAGGGTCACTATCGAGGAGAATGGATGCGTCTTGTCCGAGCTGCCCCGCTCCCCGGGGCCGACTCATAGTGTGTGGGATGTGATGGCTGCCGCGGTGGCGCTTTTTGCTACGGGACCCCGAATGGCGATGCTTGGATTCTCTGGTGGTGGAATGGTAGGCGCCTTGAGGGCACTTGGGTGCGACCAGCAAATCGCAGGAGTCGACCTGTGGAGTGAGGGTTTCGACGTATTCGAAGATGTAGCTAAGGAGTGGTGCGGCCCTGTTCGGTTTTATTCGGAGGATGCGGTGACGTGGCTGAGACGGCAGCGAAGTCGCTATGATGTGATTGTAGAAGATCTCTCCGTGCCCGAGAATGGCGATATCGTGAAGCCGGAGGTCTCATTGTCTCTTCTGCCGGACCTGATACGAAGAAGAATCAATAGGGGAGGAGTCACTATCAGCAACCTCCTGCCAACCCCTGGCTTTACGTGGCAGACGCTTATTGCGTCGGCCCGCGTTGGCCCGGGAATCCTCGTTGAGTTTGAGAGCTATCACAATCGGGTTCTTCTTCAGGGATGCGGGATCGGGGAAGCCCGCCAGACCGGGCGGGCTCTCCGGGAAAAGATGCGTATTCTTGGGAGCGCGTTGGCTGAAGATATCAGGGTAAGTACGCTTTAATCTGAACATTGGGCCAGATACACCGTGCTTTGCGATTCAATCCCCTGGAGGGGATTGGGAAATGTGACAATGCGGCTCTCCGTCAAGGGAAAGACCTCTCGCAGTAGATCTTCAAAATTTTCATCAGGAGGGTCATCGGACCACATCGCAAAGATTCCTCTGGGGTGGAGAAAGGATCGCAGGCGCCTGAGACCCGACAATGAGTAGAATCCCTGATGACGCTCGTGAATCAGGTTTCGTGGGGAATGATCAATGTCGAGGAGGATGGCATCGAAGCAGCGTCCTGGTTCCTCAGGATCGAATCCTTGACCTGCAGCGAGAGAGAAAAAGTCTCCCTCGATGAGGCGACAGCGCGGATCGTTGTGTATTTCCTTTCCGAGTGGCACGAGCTCCTTCCGGTGCCAGCCGATCACTTCCGGCAGGGCCTCTACCACGACAAGTTCCGAGACTCGTGAATCCTTGAGAGCCGCTTGGGCAGTATACCCAAGACCCAATCCTCCTACGGCAACAGAGAGCTCTCTTTTCTCTGCCGGTAGGAGAGCGAGTGCGAGATTCGCGAGTGCGATTTCCACCGTCGTAAAGAGGCTGGACATGAGATAGCCCTCCCCGAGGATGATTTCGTAGACCTCGAGATCGTCAAGCGAGCGTAGTCGACGTCGGCGGAGGATGAGAGTTCCGAGAGGGGTCTCCTGATAGTCCAGTTCTTCAAAGTCCGGAGGCATGGGCGAGACCATGGTGCTCGGTGAGGAGCTCTCTTGCTAGCAGGATCTTGTCGATCAACGGGATTGCGCGATGTCGTGTGCTCTTTGAGAATGACCTCATGATCGAAATCCCGTTGTGGCGTCTCGGACTCTCTCTGATCCCAATTCTTCTGGTGGGATGGATATCCTTCCGATGGGGAGGAGGAGCAGGAAACCTCTTGGTGGCAACAGGAAGGATGGTGCTCCAGTTGTTTGTCATCGGGTATGTTCTCAGCTTCCTTTTTGTCATCCAGAACCCATGGGTCACTCTCGGAGTGGTGAGCTTCATGATCCTGATTTCAGCCTGGATCTCCATTCGTACGATCAAGGAACAGCGATGGGCCTCCTACCGAGATGCTCTTCTTGCTATCGGGGTGGGAGGAGGACTGGTGTATCTTCTCGTTATCTTTGGCGTCATCGCTGTTGAGCCCTGGTATGAGCCCAAATATGCGATCAGCCTTTCAGGGATGGTCTTTGCTAACGCAATGACCGCGGTCACCCTCAGTGCCGAGCGCTTTGATTCGGAGCTCAGGAGTGGGAAGAGCGTAGTTCATGCGCGCAATACTTCGTGGAATGCTGCGCTGATTCCCCAGATCAACTCGTTTCTTGCGGTCGGTCTGGTTTCGCTGCCGGGTATCATGACGGGGCAGGTCATCGCGGGAGCCGACCCCATGGAAGCAGTCCGTTATCAGATCATGGTGATGTCCATGGTCATGGGATCGGCTGGATTCGCTGTCGCTATTTTTCTGATGCGCAGGACGCACAGCGCGGTAGCTACCTCTCAGTGAAATCGGAGGCCCCCGATCGTGTTTTCCTACCTTTTTCCGGGAGTCGACTTGGAGTTCTTATAATCGGAAGGGAGACAAGCGTATTTGAGCTTTTTACAGTCCGGACATTTTTCGAGATCCAGATTGAGTCGGATGATTACAGGTTTTTTGCCGGAGCCCTTTCCGATTTGAACGACGGTGGGGATTTTGTTCCCGGCCGGCAAGGGTTGCTCGGACAAAAGGGCGTATCCCTTCCGCGTGAAGCTCATTCGCGTTGGACGCGTTCGCTTTCCGCAGATGGCCTTGATGGTGTGCGGTCCCGGGGAGGTTGCCTTGCCTGCATTGTTCAGGAAGGTGATCTGCAGCTTGCGGTCCTTGGTGACAAAGAGTTCGGCGTGAGGATGCACTTCATGCATTACCTTTCCCCCATTCGGGCCTGCCATTGCGGCATGGTCGTGGTGCTTGTGGTGATCATGATGCCTGTGGTCACCGGGGTCTGCCAGGATGGGTTGTAACAGGGCGGTAAAACACGCCGTAGCTAAGCACCCAACGAGAGAGTGTTTTTGTGAATTCTGCAGGACTTTCATGGATGTGTCCCCAAGACGGGGAGGATACACACGGCCCACATTTACATGAAATATCAGGAAAATCGAACTAGATTTTCCTGATCTATCTCCTGGCATCCTTGTTCTGGCTACCACCCCCGAGTGCTCTGATCAGGGTCAGGTGATCTCTCAGAAGGGCATGCCGGATCGCAAGCTCCTGCCGCCTTCCCTCCAGACTGCGACGCTCACTTTCGAGGAGTTCAATTTGGGAAACGAGCCCATTCTCAAAGGTTGACAGCGTATTCTGGCGGGCCTTTTCGAGAGATGCTACCTCGCGTCTCGCCGCTTGAAGCTGATTGTGGCGGTTGCCTAGATTGAGATAGGAGGACTCGACCTCTTTGAAGGCGATGATGGCCCGCTTTCGATAGAGTGCTGCGGCCTCATCAGTTGCTGCCCGTCCCTCAGCGATACCTGCCATGCGAGAAGGTGAATAGATAGGAAGGTCCAAGCTTGGCCCAGCTTTAGCAATCCATTGGCGGAAGTCGGACAGTAGGGAAGGTCCCCGAGACCTTGCACTTCCTCCGAGGGTGAGGGAGGGAAGGAGGCTAAGGCGCTTTGACTCCTCGAGCTCAAAGGCTGACCGCAGCCGAGCTTCGGCTGCCAGCATATCAGGGCGTTGTGCGAGAATCGCTGAACTGGTCCGCGTGGGAAGAGGAGGGGTTCGGCAGGCGGAAAGGTGACGGGTCGGGAGCGAGAGAGGCTCTCCTCCACAGAGGGTTTCTAGCTGCAGGAGAGCGAGTCCTCGCAGGCGTTCAAGGTCAAGAAGTGACCGAGTAAGATTTTCGTGCTCGGCCTCCTGTCTCAGGATTAAGGTCTCTGAAAGAAGGCCCGCATCTTTCCTCGCCCGGAGAAAGGTGAGAATCTTCTGGTTTGCGGAGACAGAACTCGCAACCAAAGTGCATTCTTCATTGAGGCGGAGAATGCGGAAATGAGCTCCGGCAACCGCGGTGGCAGTGAGGAGCCGGCCGGCATGGAGATCCCATAGCGCAGCCTGCTCTGCCTCCCGAGCTGCCCGGGTTCCGGCTTTGATTTGGCCAAAGAGATCCAACTCCCAGGAGACGGATCCGTCGTTCGCCCACGGCTCGAGATCCAATGGTGACCATCCCGTTGCTCGGCTTTGCTCGCGGCCGGGAAGAAATCCGGTGCTGAGGTTGATGGTGGGCCATGCGGTGGCCCGAGCCTGTCGGGTCTGGGCCCGGAAGCGTTCCAGTCGTTTGCTGAGGACTCCAAGATCGGGATTGCGAGAGAGAGCAATAGTGACGAGGGAATCCAGCTGAGAATTCTCAAAGCCTTTCCACCAGTCCTGCTGCAGGGCTGCACGTGCCCAGGCCGGCGCATGTCTCCAGCCAGACCGCTGTGGCAGAGCTTCCTCGGGCTGTTTCCTCGGAAGGAATTGCGAGCAGGAAGTCAGGAGCGTCGAAAGCAGGACGAGGATGAACGAGAGACGAATCACTATTTTGCTGAATTGTTCCCGGCTGCCTGAGCGGTGGCGACGTGTATCCCAGTGGCGTTGACGAGGAAGTTGTTCTCGTTGGATGCTTCGGCGACCTCGCCGACTATGATCAGGGTGCTGAGTTCTCGCAGGCCACCAATCCCCCTTAATCCGGCCTTAACTGGCTGGCCGTTCTCGTCGAGAACCTGGATCGTCGCAATGCTGGTATTGACGATATCCGGGTCTGCGCAGCAGACATCCCAAGGCGTTTTGCATTCATCTCCAGGAATCAGATCACAGGAGGTGATCTTAGCAGGGTCGCCGAGGGTCAAAAGGGCTCGTGACTGAATGATCGGGTTGGCATTGCCCATGACCTTGCCAGAGAGAATGACTTTTGTGCCCGGAATTGGATTCTGGCGAGCTGTCGTTATGCTGACTGCGCCTTCCGGAGCTTCGGAAAGAAGGATTGAGTCAAGGGCACGGGAAGAGGCGGAATCCGGAGCCGTGGTGTTTTCAGGTTGTTTGTCCTTGCCGCCACACGAGGTGAGCATGAGACAAAGAACCGTGCCTAAAAGGGAGATGGAGTGGATGTTCATATGGTTTTCTGGGTTAGGTAGATATTACTAAAGGGGAGGCGGCTGGTTAAGAATCAAGGCGACGATCAGGATCTGGGGAGAGGCCAGCAGGGGAAGAGCGAGAGCCAGCTTCCAGGACTTGGTGGTTTCTCGAAGAGCGAGGATCTCGGTGTAGTCCGTAGCTGCTCCTGCCATGAGAAAGGCAAATCCGTTGCCAGGTGCCCCCGCCCGGGTGAGGAGGTCGGAGGCGAGAGGGCTGGAGCCTTCGGAGCAGACCTCGATGAAGGTGGCGGCGAGGAAAGTCAGGGCCAGGCCGGCTACGGTTGGGCCGAACCATTGGCTGAAGGTAGCGGGATCAAAGATCGCACGAAGGGTTGCGACGAGAACGATACCAAGAAGAATCCAGCGCAGGATCATGCGGGATTCCGTAATTGCCCGCTTGGAATGCTTGAGGAAAAAGGCCCGGTCAAAGGCCGCCTTTTGGTAATGCTCCCTCGCGGCTGACCAAAACCGAAACCCCGCAGGGAGATCTTTCTGGTTCGGGTTGGCAGCAAGGAGGCCGGTTCTTACGAGAGATTCTGTGATGAGTCCGGTGGTTATGCCGATAACTGCGGAGAGGCCAATAATGGCAAGAGTCCACTTGATGCCAATCAGGCTCATGAGAATGAGAGTGGTAGAGAGGGAGTTCCATGGGCTGGCGATCAGAAAGGCAAAGATCTGCCCGAGAGAGGCGCCTCGCTCATAGAGTTTCATGCCTACCAGCAGGATTCCGTGGTTGCAGAGGTCGAGAAGAAGGCCTGCTCCACAGGCACGTAGGATGCCGCTGAAACGTCCTCCTGGACCAAGAATAGCGGTAATGAATTGTCGTGGAATCATGCCAATGACTCCTACCGCCACGATACCAAAGAGAATTCCCCACCACATTCTGACCACCATTTCGAAGGCTCCATGGGCAAATGCACCGAGCCTGCTTTCAGAGAGGGAGTCGCGGAGGAGGAGGTGCAGGAGGCAGGCTACTCCGACTGCGCCAAGGCAGAACCAGAAGAGCCAGTCGACCTTGCGTCGTGAAGAACAGCAGGGGGATGGGTCTGGTGGTCCGGGAGTGGGCTTGGAGCAGCAGGATGACATCGTTGGAAGGAGTCAGGAGGAGCGGAGAGCGACAGGGAGAGCAGGCTGAAGGCAGCGCAGGGCGGGAGGGAGCGTGCCCAGAGTGCCCAAGGCGATACCGGTCACCAGTCCGATCAGAATAATTGAAGGAGTGAGCTCCACGGTGAAAGTGCCCAGCGAGAATGGGATATCGACCCCGTCGAGAAGCACGAGGGCCATGGTAAAGGCAAGGAGAGACCCACTGAGAGTCGCGAGAAGGGATTCCTGAATAAGGGAGAGAAGAAGAGCCCTGCGCGTATAGCCGATGCACTGAAGGCTCGCCATCTCGCGAATACGGGAAGCGAATGCCGCGTAGAGGGTATTTAGCCCTCCAAAGAGGGCGCCAGCTGCCACGAGGGCAGCAGTTATCCAGATCATGACTCGGATGGGAGCATAGAATGTACTGAGCTTGTCATAATATTGGTCTTCCGGGATCGCAGAGAGCTCAAGGTCATTTCGCTGGAGGGTGAAGACATGGGCATCATCAAATTCGGCTTTATCGAGACGAAGGTAGACTGCGGAGAGCGAATCCCTCTGAGTGATGGTGGCAAGATCGTTACGGTCGAACCATGCTTCTGATTCGAGCACGGTTCCCGAGGCTTCAAAAACTCCCGAAATGCGGAATTCATCTCTGCCGAAGAGGAGCGTCTTTCCAGGGAAGAAATCCTCAGCGGAAACTCCGAATCGGCGGTGCATGAGGCGTCCGACCATCACCTCTCCAGTCCTCGGAAAGGAGCCTTCGAGGATACGAACGCGATGGTGTACGAGAAGAGCTTTTTCGGTGACTCCCCGGAGCAGGGAGGGCTGTTCCTGCCCCCCTGGGATCGCAAGGGGCGCCATGTAGATAATCTCACCAGAGGCGGCCGTGTTGCCAAGAGGGCTGGCGAGACCGGCTACTGCAGTAGCGGCAGCTGCTTCAGCCTCAAGGCGCACCTCCGAGCGCTCGACGCTTTCTTCGCTGCCTGTTCCAACGAGGATCACATTCTTGCTTGATCCGGAAGCCTGCAGCAATTCCTCCATGCCGTGATTGAGAGACGCTGC
>DFWB01000144.1 GCA_002380675.1 Akkermansiaceae bacterium UBA4145 | reverse complement strand
GATACGGATATTCCCAGCTGGGTCAATGATCCTGAGCTTGCCCATAGCGAATATCTCCAAGTGCTGTGCGATTACGGCATGGCTGGCCTCATTCTCATCGTTGGATTCCTGTTGACTGTTTTCGTAGGAGCCGTGGTGAGAATTGCCCGGGATGGCTCAGAGGGGTCCTCGCTCGAGCGAGGTTTAAGAGTAGGTTGTGTTGGGGCTTTGGCAGGTGGCATGATGCATGCCACCTTTGATTTTCAAACCCATCTCCTTCCTATTCTGATGCTGATGGCGCTTGTGATTGGATTGTTGTTCCCCTCACCCAGAGTTACCCGCGCGACTTCAGCGAAGCTTACCCATGGGGCTCTCTTGGCTCTCATGATTTTTCTGGGAATGGTTGCTACCGGTAAAGAGAGCCTGCACATGGCAAAATGGCTCGAGTGGGAGAAAGAAAGGGCGACGAATTATGAGGTGGGCCTTGCCGAGTTGCCGCGATTACGCGAGCTCGTGGAGGAGAGCCCTCATTACTTTTCTGCAGAATTATACGGGCGTCTCCAATTGAGTGTCTATGCACGCACGCCGGAGGAGCTCCGCTCGGAGTTGGGGGTGTGTCTGCAGGAAGCCCGATGGGGACTGGAGATTGCGCTTCGCCGCCATCCCCAGGATGCTCGAGTTCTGGTCGAGCTTGGACTTGTTCATGATTTACTAGGAAATTTTGACGAAGCTGCCGATATCCACCGCGAAGCCATCCGGGTCGCTCGACGAAGAGAGCGCAAGTTTGGGGCCTTCGCGGGACTGTCCCATCATCTTGCTCTGCGAGGAAAACAGCTCTGGTATAGTCGCAGGCCGGAGGAAGCTCTTGGGTGCTTTCTACTCTCCAAGGAATACCTCGAGCTTTCAATCCGCCGCGGGTTTCGCTTCAGTCAGCCGCAGGAATTCAGGCAGAGGCGGGAAATTGTGGGATTCTACATAAAATCATTGCAGGATGGGAAAATCCGGCCTGACCTGCCGGACGATATTCTCAATCGGTTTCCAAGGCCGGCTGACCGCGACAAAGAGTGATGGCCCAAGGACGCAAAGAAGCGCTTTCAGTGCAGGCACTGCAGTTCGCCGATGCCGCGCTGGTGTATCTGGCATTTTTCATCAGTTCCTCAGTCCGGGAGGATCTCCTGAGGGTCCTCATAAAGTGGGGACTCTGGCCTGGAGGGGGTGATCCGGTCGAACTTGGGCTTGGGGACTTGATTCCCTTGTTGGTTGTTATTGTGCCCCTCACCCCGGTCGCACTTGGAGCTTTTGGGTTTTACCGGCATCCCTTGCGTAAACGTATCAGGGATTCGTTATCCCAGATGTTCAAATCCCTGATTATTGTAGGGGTGGTTGTCGGGGCGTTGGTCGTGTTCCTGAAGCTGGGCGACACTCCCAGGCTGACGCTTGGTGTGGCAGTTCCCATTGCGGTGTGTCTCGTGCTGGCCCGGGAGGGTCTGGTTCGAAGCTTCGTCCTGCATTCCGTGCGTGCAGAAGACGCGAAGGAAGCGGTTATTTATGTTGGATCCGAGGAGGCTATTACAGAGTTTGAGGCAAGCCTTTCGGCGGACGTCCTCGCTCAATACAAGGTGGTGGCTCACTATCATCCCGCCGAGAGCAGCCCTGATAATTTCAGTAGCCTGCTTAAGAGTGAATCCGTGGCAAGGGCGATCTTTGCTCCCAAGAAGACTGAGTTTGGCGAGCTGGCGGAGTTGATCGAGATTTGTGAACTACAGGGTGTGGAGGCGTGGATCTCAGCAGGATTTCTCCAAGCACAGGTGGCGCGACCAGATTTTGACAGCATGGGAAGCAACCCAATGTTGGTGCTACGCTCGACCCCGGAGTTGTCATGGGCTCTCTGGATCAAGACCATGGTCGATGTTGCCCTGTCCGTGGTTGCCTTTGCAGTTTCCCTCGTCCTGATTTGGTGGTGGGTTGCTCTTGCTATCAAGATAAGTAGTCCTAAGGGCCCAGTTTTTTTCCGCCAAAAACGAGCAGGCCGTCACGGAAAGCCGTTTAATATGTGGAAATTCCGGACCATGCATCCGGGGGCGGAATCTCAGCTTGATGCTGTGAAGGAGGCTCAGGGGAATGAAATGTCAGGTCCGGTCTTCAAGCTCGAGAAGGATCCAAGGGTCTTCAGATTCGGCAGTTTCCTTCGTCGAACCAGCATCGACGAATTGCCCCAGATCCTGAACGTGTTGCGTGGAGAAATGAGTCTCGTGGGTCCGCGCCCTCTCCCGACTTACGAGGTTGAACAGTTCGCCAAATCGGAGCATCGGCGTCGTCTGAGTGTGAAGCCGGGAATTACCTGCCTCTGGCAGGTTGAAGGTCGGAATAAGATTACCAACTTCGATGAGTGGGTGAGACTAGACCTTGAATACATCGACAACTGGTCTCTGGGCCTTGATCTCAAGATCCTTCTCCGGACCATTCCAGTAGTGCTTCTGAGACGGGGGAGCAGGTGATTGGCTCACGGGCCTGAATTCGAGTGCGGAGTGTAGGCTCTGACCGATTCTACTCGCCCTGTGCCCCTTAAACTAATAACCAAGGTGTCCCCACCAACTTCATGAAACTTCTCACCGGGAACGCCCACCCCTCGCTTGCTCAGGGAATCGCAGACCAGATTGGAAGCCCCCTGGCCAATGCGGAGGTTAGTAGTTTTCCTGATGGAGAAACATATGTCAGGATCGATGAAAATGTCCGACGGCAGGATGTCTTCCTGATTCAGCCCACGTGTCCGCCGACAAATCAGAACCTGATGGAGCTTCTCATCATGGTTGACGCTGTTCGCCGTGCCAGCGCTGAGCGGATCACTGCAGTGATCCCATTTTTTGGCTATGCGCGGCAGGACCGTAAGGACAAGCCCCGGGCCCCAATTACGGCGAAGCTGGTAGCCAACCTGATT
>DFWB01000069.1 GCA_002380675.1 Akkermansiaceae bacterium UBA4145 | reverse complement strand
GCTAAGAAGCCTGCTAAGCGTAAGGCTGCAAGAAAGCGTCGTTAGGACTGGCCCCGAAAAATTATTTCGAGCAAGAGGGACGTCGGAGACGACGTCCCTCTTTTTTGTATTCCGCCGGATAAAATTTATTATGAGGTCGCTTGTTCGCCCCGACTATCCTCACCAAGAAACATACCCATCCTGCCCTTCGGCATGGACCGGCAAATCTTCCTTGCGCGAGGGCAGGACCCAATCCATCTTACTCCAACAAGGTAAGCGCGATTAGCTCAGTGGTAGAGCGCTAGCTCGACACGCTAGATGTCGCTGGTTCAAATCCAGCATCGCGCACCATCCCTCCCCTGTGGGGAGCGATCCCAAATCGAGAGGACTTCCTGTTTCCCCACGTCGTAAACCATAGAAAATGCACGTTGAGACTGAGCTTCCGCATCTTGTCAGGCTGCTCGACGACGATGATCCAATAGTGAGGAAGACTCTCTCCGAGCGCTTTGCTGACTGCCAGGGTGACGTTAGCTCTGAACTCGACAGGCTCGGTATTCGCCTGCCTGAGGAGGACCGAACAAGATTGAGTAATCTCCTGGCGCCGGGCCGTCGACGCCAGATCCGGGACCAATGGGTTGTGCCTCAGCAGGGTCTGGACGAAGGCGGTGCAGACTGGGAGTCCTTTGAACTACTTCTGCGTCTCCTCAGTGAGTTGCTTCACGATGGAACTTCGCTGCGTTCTTCTCTTCCCGATGCGATTGATCGAATCGCCGATGAGGCCGTTCTTCACAACGCGCAGGAAGATGAACAGTCCCTCTGTGAATTTCTTTTTGGATCGGGCCGTTTTCGCGGGGACAAGGAAGGATTCTACTCTCCAAGTAATGCCGATCTCCTTTGGATTATTATGAATCGAAAGGGGAATCCAATCGGCTTGGCCGTGCTGGCGATGCTAGTTGGTCATCGCCTGGACCTCACAATTGGTGGCTGCAATTTTCCTGCTCATTTTCTCGCTTGGATTACGATCGAAGGAAATCCGCACCTCGTGGATTGTTTCGGGGGAGGGCGTATTATTTCTGTCGATGACGTTCGCAACAACTCCGCTGTACTGACGCCCGACTCCCGACGAGCGATCCAGAGCCCATGTACGATGCGTGATGTTCTTTTACGAATTCTCCGCAACCTCCATCTTGCCTTTACCCAGCACGACCGGGTGGATGATGTCGGGCTCGCAGGGGATCTCATCTTGTCCTTACAGGCAAAGCAATGAACCTCAGTGAGGAAAATATCGAGATAAGCGGCTATACCCTTCGCCGTCATGTGTTTCATCCCGCAAAGGAAACCCCCATTCGGGGAAGTGCTTTTCTTCTACATGGGCAGGGGGACTATGCTGGAAGATATGGTGCATTCCTTCAGCCTTTTCTTCAAAAGGGTATAATCTGTGTGGGAACGGACTTTCCAGGCCATGGCTACTCAGACGGGAAACGAGGTCATATCCCAGGAATTGAAATCGTTGACCAGATTTGTGCATCCAACCGTCATCGCTGTCGTGAACTCACCGGAGACGAAGATACGAAGTTGGGGATCATTGGACATTCCGTTGGAGGCCTTCTGGCCCTCAGGGAGATTCTTGAACGGCCCCGGCTCTATGAGTTTTCATGGATCAGCTCACCCCTTGTAAGACCGGAGGCAGGACAGAACCCCGTTCTTGTTCGGCTTGCTGGGCTCATTGCTCGATTTTATCCACAACTTACAGTGTCCACGGGTGTCTCTCACGATCAGTGCAGCTCACTCCCTGAGGCTCATGTAAGAGAAGGCCACCCAAATAGGATTCATTCCCGGATCTCCTCTAGTTGGGGCCACACCCTGATTCATACCGCAAGGCATGTCAGGAAGACATTCCGGACCCGCCCCCCGCAGATTCCCTTACTCTTGACGCAGGGTCTCAGGGATTCCATTTCCTCTCCCCGGCACCTTAAGAACCTTCTGGAGGGTTTGGAGATTCCACCCCTTACACTTAAGGAATTTCCTGAGGCTCTTCACGAGCCTTTTGCAGATGACACCGGGCCTGAAGTCTGTCTCGCAGTGGCACAGTGGCTTGAGCAGATCTGCAAGGCCTGACTACGGCCCGCCTCAAGCTTCGCCCTCGGGGTAAAGCTCGTGATACTTGATCGCTTCAACTCCTACGGCAAGCGCGGTTCCATAAATGCTTTCCTCATCCATCGTCCGAGAGATCTGGGCCGCCGGGCGAGTCAAACCGAGAATAAACTGCCCGTATGCGTTTGCTCCTCCGACATGAGTAAGAAGCTTTAACGTAATATTTGCAGCATCAAGGTTTGGAAACACTAGGACGTCTGCCGCCTGCTTGAACTCAGCATTGGGAATTTTGATCTCCGAAGCGAGGGGATCAAGAGCCGCATCTGCCTGCAATTCCCCATCGATCTCAACCTCTTCCGGGTCAACCTGCTGACGAGCCATCTCGGTCGCAGCACGAACCTCACGCCCTGAGGAGGTCGATGCAGAGCCCTTGGTGGAGTGACTGAGAAGGACAACCCTCGGGCGACGACCGAGATAGATCCGTGCAAGCTGGCCAGTCTCAACCGCAATCGCTGCAAGTTGTTTACTTGATAGCTCCTCATTCAGACCGCAATCAGCAAGAAAGAGTACTCCCTCCCTTCCAAAGTGTGCCAGATGTGAGGCCGAGAGAATCGCAACAGAGAACACCCGGGGAACAGACGGCACCGGTTTGACAAGATGCAGAAGAGCCCGGAAGATGGACGCCGGGTAGCTCTGGTTTCCCCCGACCAGTCCATCGGCCTGACCATACTGGATCATCATTGCTCCAAAGTAGGCTGGCTGCCGGAGGATCTCTTCCGGATTGGAAATTTCAACCCCTCGCACGTGCTCGGTGCGCCGAAGAAAGTCACAGAAGACCTCAAAGTCACCGGCGGCAGAAGGCTCCAGCACTTTGACAAAGTCCAAGCTGATCCCAAGGGCCTCAGCCAGCTGATGGATTTCTTGCCGGTTTCCCAGCAGGATAGGAATTCCAACCTCGCTCTTTACCATCCGCTCAGCCACGCGGAGGATGCGTTCATCTGCACCATCCGTAAATACGATCCTCTTTGGATGGCTTTGCAACTTTGGCACAAGAGACTGCGTAAATACGTCTCCTACCGATTCCCGTGCTTGCTCGCTTGACTCTGACATGGCCCTTTCCTTGCGCCGCAGCCCAAACCTAGTATTCCTCTTCCCAACTCACAACGCCAAAGGTTCTTCTGGCGAAAAAGATTTCACATGCCGGCTGACTACCACACCCATACTCCCCTCTGCCACCATGCTGAGGGCGAGCCGCAGGACTATGTCGATGCGGCCCTCAGGGCAGGGCTCAGCGAATATGGGGTATCCTGCCATGGCCCCGTTCAGGAAGAGCCATTCGACGACTGGCGGATGCTTGCTTCTGACCTTCCAGCATACTTCAACTGGGTTGATGCCGCCCGCGATTATGCCCAGAACCGGATCCCCGTTCGGCTGGGCCTGGAGTGTGACTGGCTTCCCGGATGCGAACAGTGGATTACCGAACTTTCAGGAAAGGCGGAATGGGACTACTTAATCGGTTCTATTCACTACCTCGACGGATGGAATTTTGATAGCCCTCACCTCTTGAAGGCTTGGGAGGAAGTTGAAGTCGAGAAAGCCTGGACTCGCTACTGGGAGGAATATTCCGCCATGGCGAGAAGTGGCCTTTTCGATTTCCTGGGCCATCCCGATCTGATCAAGAAATTCTCGTATCGACCTCACGGAGACCTCCGCCGCTTTTACGAACCTGCGATCGATTCGATCGCAAAGGCAGGCTGTGCGATCGAGTTAAATACGGCGGGG
>DFWB01000096.1 GCA_002380675.1 Akkermansiaceae bacterium UBA4145 | reverse complement strand
AAGCCTCGCGGGAGAAATAAGAGCCTTTATACCCATTTTGGCTTATGCGGGGGCCGTTAAGGGCGGGTGGAGGCCCTCGAACCGAACGTTATGCGCGGGGGTGGTAGGCACGATGGACTTTTCGAAGGCGTTGCTCATCAACATGGGTGTAAATCTGGGTTGTCGAGATGTCGGCATGCCCCAGAAGCTCCTGAATGACCCGCAGGTCAGCTCCGTTCTGCAGAAGGTGGGTTGCGAAGGAGTGGCGCAGGAGGTGGGGGTAGATTTTCTGGGAGAGTCCAGCCTGGGATGCTCTTTGTTTGACGATCTGCCTGACCCGGTCGGGGCTCAGGGGGCCACCGCGGACCGAGAGAAAAATCTCGGAGGAACTTCGGGATTTGATGAGGTTGGAGCGTTCGTTCTGGAGATAGTCCTTGAGTGCCGTGCTAGCCCGGCCGCCGACGGGAACAATACGGGTTTTGTTGCCTTTTCCGGTAACCCTGAGAAAGCCGTCATCAAGGTCCAGAGTTTCCAGTCGGATGGAGCAGACCTCGGCAAGGCGAAGGCCGGATGAATAAAAAAGCTCAAGGATGGCAAGGTCCCTGCGGCCCAGTGGCTTCGAGGTATCAATGGAGTCCAGAATCTGGACCACTTGAGAGACTTGCAAGGTTTCAGGCAGGGAACTTCCCGTTCGCGGGGAAAGAAGGGGTTCGGAAGGGTCTTCCGATAAGAAGTCTCGATGGACGAGGAAGCGGAAGAAGATTCTGATGTGAACGATCGCAATGCGAAGGGATGAGGCCTCCAGTCCTCGTTGCTTTTGTCTTGAGAGAAACTCCTGCAGGCATCTGGTGTCGATAGCTTGCCAGGTCGTGGCACCCTCATTTGCTGCCCAGTCGGCAAGGGTTTCCAAGCTGCGCCTCACCGAGAGCTGGTAGGCAGAGGAAAGGCCGCGCTCCGTGGCGAGAAACAGAATAAAGCTATCAATCTCGGGGGCCACTTGTAGCAGTGTAGCAGAAACAGGACTGAGGAAGGTCAGAAAAGTTCCCCTGTGGAGCCGTTGTTGTGTTTCTCAAGGTTGATTTTCCGGGCCGGGGACGCTAAGGATCCCGCCTCATCCCCCCGAAAGGAAGCCAAGTGCAATGCCCAGAGTATTCATAAAGACCTATGGATGACAGATGAACGAACGCGATTCCGAGCAGGTTGCCCGGATGTTCGTTGAGGGAGGCTATACCCTTACCCGGGAAGAGCAGGACGCCGACGCTATCCTGGTCAACACCTGCTCGGTGAGAGATCAGGCCGAGCAGAAAGCGCTCGGTAAAATGGGGATGATGGGAAAGCACCGCGAAAGGCGTGGCCATGTTGTCTATGGGTTCATGGGATGTATGGCCCAGAGCCGTGGGGAAGAGCTTTTCGATCGTGTCCCACACCTTGATCTTGTCGTTGGAACCCAAAAATACCATCGAGTCTTCAGCTACGTGGATGACATTCTACGGAAGCGGATGGAGGGTCGGATGGATGAACCGTCTCTGTCTCTCGACGGCAATGCGGTTGAGGAGGAGGGAGCTCATGCTCACTGTCCTGATGAGAAGGTGGTGGACACGGGGATTGAAGAAGGGAGCCAGAATACGATTCGAGATCATGTGGCGGCGACGAAACGGCCCTCGGCTTTTGTCTCAATCATGCAGGGATGCAACATGAGATGCAGTTTCTGTATCGTCCCGGATACGAGGGGTGGAGAACGAAGCCGCCCGATTTCCGATATCGTCAAGGAGGTGGAGCGCCTGGCCTTTCAGGGGACTAAGGAAGTCACGCTTCTTGGTCAGATCGTCAATCTCTACGGGCGCACTGAGTTCGGGCGGGTTGGCGGAAAGTCACCGTTCGTGCAGCTGCTGGAAGCGGTTCATGAGGTGGAAGGAATCGAACGAATCAGATTCACGTCGCCCCACCCGATTGGTTACCGCGATGATCTGGTAGAGGCCTTCACTTACCTCCCGAAACTGTGTTCGCATATTCATTTCCCCATGCAGAGTGGGAGTGATCGGATTCTCAGGGCGATGCGGCGCCCCTACAAGAATGAGAAGTTCATTGCGATATGTGAGAAAATGAAGGCTGCGCGTGCCGACCTCGCAATTACCACCGACATTATTGTGGGATTTCCAACCGAGACGGACGCCGATTTTCAGGAGACCGTTGAATGCGTGAAGCGACTGCAGTTCGACAACAGTTTCATTTTTCGTTATTCGAAGAGAAAAGATACGCCAGCCGCTGAGATGGAAGGCCAGCTGCCTGAGACGGTCAAGGAGGAGCGGAATCAGGAGTTGCTCCGGATTCAGGGAGAGATCGCGATCCGAAAGAATGCAGAACTCATAGGCACCTGTCAGGAAATCCTTTGCACGGGTCCGAGTAAGACCAACAAGGAGAAGTTGAGCGGCCGGACAACGCAAAATAAGATCGTGATCGTTGACGGTGATGCGGACGAGCTCACGGGAGAAATCTTCAAGGTAGATATCGAGGACTCCACCGGTTACACGCTTTTCGGCAACCTTCAGCCGAAGAGCCAGCGGGTGGCTGCCGGGATCTAAAGTTGCCAGTGAATGTTTTGCAGGATGACGCTTTCGGCGAAAATACGCCCTTTGCCCTTTACCTGACCTCGCTGCTGGCATAGCTAGCGAAGACGACCATGGGTCCCCACCCCTACGAAAGTATTCCACTCAACATTGCGGGCTATGTGCTTGCAGCATATCTGCTGGTTGTTCATGGCCTGATGGTCTGGAAGGCGGAGCGCTGCAAGGAGTGGCTGAACAGGCTTCCCCGCCACCGTGCTGCAGGGATCTATACTCTTGCAGTCGGAATGTTCTGGTTCTGGCTCCTGATCGCCCCGGAGAACCTCGGGGTGCTGTCCTCCCTGACGATGGATATTGGCGAATTTAATGCGGTGAAGCCCTGGCTTCGTATCATAGTGCCCGTTGCCTTTCTGGGTATGGCCATCGGCGTAAAGGAGTTCCTTTTCGTCCGCGCGCTGGGGGTAGTGGCGCTGATGGCAAGTAGCCCCCTTCTTGAGGCCGCCTTCAACAGGGATCCGGCCACCCGGTTGCTGATTCCTGTTTTCTCCTACGCGCTGCTCACCGCAGGACTCTTCTGGGTGGGTATGCCGTATACTTTTCGGGACCTCGCAAAGTGGGCAACTGATAGCCATAAACGCTGGATGGGCTTCGCGTTGAGTGGTCTGGCCTATGGGGCCCTTACCCTCCTTTGTGCGGTTCTTTTCTGGGGAGGGCACTAAGTGATTGGAAAGGAATCGCGAAACCTGCCGGGCGGCTACATCGAGATTTAGAATTATTCTAATTAGACCTTGCGAACTTGGGCTGTTATCGTAGGGTAATTGTGTTGAGAAACACCGCTGAACAGGCCCCCGGATCAGTTGACATCCCATCGGTGCTTCGTGGACTCCGCATGACGAAGCAGCGTCGGATCGTCTATTCCGTATTGCTTCAGAACCGTGATCACCCCACCGCCAACGACGTCTTCCGCCGGGTGCAGAGAGAGATGGCCACGATCTCACTAGCCACTGTGTATAACTGCCTTGATGCGCTCGCAAAACATGGCCTGATCAATCAGGTGAATTTCGACCGGGAACCATCCCGATTTTGCGTGAACCCTGCGCCTCATGTTCATTTCAGGGATACGAGAACAGGAGTCATTCATGACATAGCTTTCAAGGAAGGGTGCCAGATCACGGATCTGCTGGATCTTCCCGATGGTGCAGAAGTGAGCGAGCTTGAACTTACCATAAGCGGGGACCTTCCCGCCAACCCCTGACCCGATACCTTTTAAAATACCCTCTTCCATTTAAGATGAGCCTGATCATCAAAAACCTCCACGCTGCTATCGATGGAAATCCTATTCTCAAGGGGCTCAGCCTTGAGATTCCTGCCGGAGAAGTCCATGCCATCATGGGGCCCAATGGATCTGGGAAATCCACTCTTTCCAAGGTTGTTGCCGGACATGAGGACTATGAAGTCACTGGAGGTTCGGTCACAATGGATGGAGAGGATCTGCTTGAACTGGAGATAGACGAGAGGAGTCGGGCAGGTCTTTTTCTGGCTTTCCAATACCCCGCAGAGGTTCCCGGGGTCACAATGGCCAACTTTATCCGGGCCGCTTTACAGGCGCGCCTCCCAGAGGGAGAGGAGCTGGATGCGGTGACCTATTACAAGAATCTTTACGAGAAAATGGATCAGCTCGGAATCGACCGCAGGTTCACCTCGCGGTTTGTCAACGAGGGTTTTTCGGGTGGAGAAAAGAAACGAAACGAGGTCCTGCAGATGATGATGTTGGAACCCAGTTACTGCCTCATGGATGAGACCGATTCTGGCCTCGATATTGA
>DFWB01000061.1:7312-31203 GCA_002380675.1 Akkermansiaceae bacterium UBA4145 | reverse complement strand
CGACTTTGACCGGAAACCGTAATCCTTCGATCTCTCGACCGAGCTCGTGATACAGCATGACCTGACCAAGCCCGCCCTTCTCTGGCTCGAGAGTCCAGTTCACAAGAACCTTCGATTTTTCCAAGCCCCGCTCAATACGCACTGTGCCAACTTCCTCACCATCCAGAAGAAATCGTCCTCGCTCCACTCCGGGAGTGGTCTCTCCCCCCAGAGAGATTGTAGAGCCCCCAAGAGCAGATATTCCATCCTCGAGAGGTCGCTGTTCGGTGAGTAGACCGGTGTATTCCGGGAATTCGACTCCGATCTTCACTGCCTCAATTCGAGGCAACATCGAGACTCTCACATCAAAACCATCGCTCTGGGCCTTTCCGGTCTGTGCAAAGTAGTGAAAGCTCTCCTTCGCCGAGGGAAGGCGATACTCAAACCGGCTGATACCATCCTCCACCCCTGCAAGCTTGAGCATTTCCGTCAGCGGATCCTGGCCCTCACGCTCCATCACAAGAGCAAGCTCCTCCACATTGTCGTCAGAGTATTTGATGACGATCCTGACCTCATCACCTTCAAGGACATTAATATTTTCTGGCTCGATCGTAAACCGCACCGCACCGGCATTGCCCAGATCGCTGAAGGGAGCTACCGCCCGGACAAGAAGGCGCTGGGCCTCTCCCGGGAAAACAATAAAGACGGCAACAAAAACTGCTGCGAGTGCAGTAGCTGGCCAGAGCCAGCGCTTCGCCCGACGTGCCCGCACCTCTCTGGTCGGATTGACCCCTTTGACATCTCCCTCAGCTTCCTCAACCAGCTGCTGCAGAAGCCCCTCGGAAACTCCACCCTTGGAATGGTCTGAAAGCTCAAGGGCCGTACTCACCCGTTCCTGAATTTCAGGGTGACGCGTCTCCAACCAGCGAGCGATCTGAATCAGGGTGATCCTTCCCCTAAGAGGCTTAATGAACCATTTGGCAGCAGACCAGAGCAATCCCGCCCCGATCAACCCGAGAAGAACCCAACTAACCTCTACCGGGACGGGCGCGAAGAGAAGGTGAGCTGCCATCGAGGTCAGAAGTCCTCCCAGCACCACAGTCGCCATCGCCGCAATCCCTCGAAGGATCTGCATTCTGCGTACTCTGCGGAGGAGAGCTTGGAGTGGCTTGGTGATTTCCCGGGGTAGATTCGTACTCATCGGATGGTGTCAATTCGGGGTCTGGTGGGCCTGGTTGGGTCTATGCGAAAATCTGGTGGGGTATGCCTTCTTCACGGAAGTCCACTACCCCTTCTGATACCCCATTCTGAGGTTAATAGCGCGCAAAACAATACCAAGAGGATCCAATGGTCCCACAACCGGGTCTCTCGCAGCTCTTCCCGGGTCTCTTCACCGGTAAGAAACAGCCCTGCCAGTTGTCCTGCCTCATCCGGGGTGACTACTCGCCCACCCGAGAGCTCCGCCAGCGTATTAAGCAGAGGTCGGTTCAAGGTGGTTTCTGAGAGCTCCACAGGGCTCATGGCCCCTACCACACGGAAAGCAGTGGAGACTCCTCCCTCTCCATCGGTCTCCAATAAGTCTGTCGCTTTTTTTCCTGTGAGCTTGATCTGATAGTCTCCCGAGCCGGAAAATGGACCTGCCTGCGCACTGTGAAGACCTGGAGACCCTTCCAGATAACTCATCTGGACCGTAGCCAGCTTCTCTCCATCACGCCAGACCTCAGCCTTGAGTGACTCATCCTTCACCGGATTCTTTTCCTCATCCAGGAGACGGGCGGTGATCTGTATAGGGTCATCCCCGGTGTAGCTGAGGTTATCAGTTCCGAGCCGTACTGAGGAAGTTCCCGAACGCAGGTTCGGTCCAGCACCCCAACGTACGAGCTGCCCCCAGAACCTGTGATGGTAGACATCACCAACCCCCTCACGCAATCGCCACGTCCGATCGGTCAACATCATTGCCACTTTGCCGTTCCCCACTTGCTGGGCTACCAGAATAGCATTTTTCGCCTCCCTCTCTTTGCGCTGCGCCAAACGTGAAAGCGCGCTGCTCAGATCATCAACATTACTCAGTGCAGCATCCTCGCTGTTCTCACTGGAAGCCACTACAAGAACATCTGCCCCCTCCTTTACCCCGTCAACAGGAAGCCGCCAGCGAAAGTCAGGGAATTCTCCCCAGAGACGTTCATTCTCAAGGCGGCTATCGGACTGCGCAGTCACAGGGTGATTACGACCCTGAGCGGTGAGAAGAAGGCGAAAGGGAGGATCTTTACTCCCAAAAAATGTCCGGCTGCCAGGGGTATATTTCACCGGGAGAAGATCACGGGCGATTTCAGACTCAAGCCCATGTGGCATGTGGCGGGGACCGGCGACGGCCACCAGAAACGCAGCTCTTTCTGTCACACAACTGCGGATGATATCCCATGTGCTCTCATCGATCGAATCGGCCGGCACATCTCCGATGATAATCACATCAAATTTACGCCATTCTTCCTCACTGGTCGGCAATTCAGTCGCCTGTGCATCCCCGAACTTTCGCGCCGCTGAAGCGGGAACCGGGCTCAGTGTCTGTCCGAGAATCGTATCGGGTTCCAGCAGGACGTATTGCAGATGAATCGACTTATCTCTCCCGTAAAACAAATTACGCAGGTAACGGAATTCCCAGCGAGGGTGAGAATCTACGATCAGAACATTGGTGCGGGCATCCGTAATCGCAGTCTCAAACTGCCAGCTGTTGTTCTGATCAAAAAATTCTTCCCCCAGATTCACCAGCTCTACGGTGTAGGCGTTGATACCATCTGCATCGGGAACATCGTTGAAGCGAACTTCCTCCTGATGGTGATCCTGCGGAATGCGAATGACCTTCTCTTCCACAATCTCCTCCCCTTTTTTGAGGCGAACCGTAGCTCGGCGACCACGATATCCGTCGAATTTTACGACTGCAGCAACCCGAAGACGGTCCCCAAGATAAATCGCATCAGGCGAACGGACATCGAGAATTGCAGCATCCCGTGGAGCATCCTCACTGCCAATTCCCACAACCCCAATCGGAGCATCAAGAATCCCGAATCGACGCGCGACATCCTCAACCCGGCCCGGCCGGTTATGCCTTCCATCCGTCATCATGACGAGGCCTGCGAGATTATCCGGAGGCACTTGTTCCAGAACCGTAGTCATCGCGTTTGCCAGGTCCGTAGCCTGGTCCCAACCCTCAGCAGCCTCCTCATCCTCCCCGAGAGCCTTACGAGCCGCTCGCATCAAGCGCACCCCGACCTTACCTTCGAGTTCTTCGAAAAGACCACTGGCATTAATGGCCTCCGCAGCAATGTCGTAGCGAGTGGAGGTTTCCCCCGGATCGATAAGATTCATTGAGGCCGATTCATCAAGAACCACCACGACCTCCTGTTCTAGTTCCCGGTTCACCTTTCGGCTGAAAACAGGCTGGAGAAGCATCCAGACCAGCGCCACGAGCGCCATGAGGCGCAGGGCTGTGAGCCAGCCACCCTTCCTACGACCAACTGCACCCTGCTCGTAGCGGTAGAGCCGAAGAATAATCTCAACTGCTACAGCCGCGATAAGCGCGACCGTCCAGAGAGGCCATCCCGTGCCGAGATGTAAAACCCTTCCAAGCAGGAATATCAGCACCCACGCCAATCCAAAGATGAGCGGCCCACGAATCCATGTCAGCACTCTGCTCATTCCGCCTTCCTGACTCCTTTCATTCTTTCCAGTATTTCGGGATCAGGCCCGGACTTCTCTTCAAATTCCACCTTTACGTCCTCTGCACTCCGACGCGATTTTGAGATCCAGCGCGCAAGAGCCACCTCCAGAAGGAGGAGGAAGAACGCTGCTACCGCGAGAAATTTCCAGAGCTCTTTTCCAAAGCCCTTTCCGCTGAGCACCGCCAGCAGGTCCGTAACATTCCGCGCCTCGACGAGGTCGATACTTTTACGAATTAACGCTTTGTCAACTTCCTCCAGAGGATCGAGTCGGCTCTCCCTTACATCGCGCCGCACAACCAATGGCACCTTGGATCCCTCAAACTCCTCAAGCTCCTCGCCCAGCTGCTCAGGGATATTCACCTGATACAACCCGGGAATAGCAGCTCCCTCGAGCTCGAGAAGCCGTCCCCGACGACCTACCGAAACATTCACCTTACGTTCTTGCCCTCGCGGATCGACCGCCGTACTTCGAGCCACAATCTCCTTCTCACGATTACCTGTAAGCGGGAGAAGAGCTTGGGAAGGAATAATCTTCATCTCCCGATCAGGGACCTGCCAGTACAGCTTCATACTCGCGAAGGAATACTCCTCCTGGTACGCAAGTGAGATTGGAACTGGTGTTCCTGCCTCAAGCCTGACCTCGCCACTGTCCCGCTGTCCCGTCGAAACCATTCTCATGACCGTGCGGCCGTCAATCTTCAAGGTCGCCTTGTCATCTACCTCCATACGGAAACGATAATTTCCACTGACTGGCGGAACGAGGTGCCCTTCCCAGAGAATCTGGAATCGGTCGCGATTCATCCCCTTGTAGGGCTGCTGGTCTTTCCAGTCGAATTGAATAGTTGGATCCACCCTCTCGATGGCAATTCCACGGCTCTCATCCATGGCTCGAAAGTATGTGCCCTTAAGGCCTCCTCCTCCCGGCAGCGCCAGAGCCGGCTGCCAGTTGGCATCAACATTCAATTCCACCCCGCCAGCTCCGGCAAGCCATGTCACGAGCTCATGAACCAAGGGCACAAAGGATTGTCTGGTTGTCAGATTTCCAGTGCGGACATCAAATCCTGAGGTCGCAAGAAGAACCCTTCCCTTCCCATAATTACGCCCGGCAAGGAATGGCTCACCATTGGAGTAGGAAGCCGCTATCGAGCCCCCGTCCCGGCGCTCGGTCACTGCCCGAAATCCGGAGAGGCTTGCCTTCCCCAGATCACTTTTCCGCTCGTCCTTGAAGAGCACTAGCGTTTCATGATCAAAAGTGGAGGGGGCCGGCTGAATTCCCTCTGCGTCAGCCCGGAGAGCACCCAGACCTACAGGGCTCACCGGCCCACCTGGCCCATCCCAGCCGTTGTAAAAGACCTCATCGATCCGAGGCCCCGCGAGAATCAGCAGACCTCCGCCGTTGGCTACGTAAGCAGCAACCCGATCCGCTACCGCTCTGGGAAGGCGGGCTACATCCGCGAGAACAACCACCTTGTGCTTCTCCAGGTCCTTCAGAGTGGTGATCTCTGGAGCCGGCAGAACCATTGGCTCCATCAGGTAATTATCAGACGCCTGATTCCCCTCCACCAACTCAGGTGATGGCGCGAGTGCAAGAGCCGTAAAACCAGCGGCCCGTTCAAAAAATCCGCCACTGGGATTTCCATCCACAAGAAGGATCGGTAACCGACGCTTCACCGTAACAACCCGCTCCCGCGTATCATCCAGAGGAAGGTCATCTCCGGCATCAAGCACAGCCTTCACCACCGTTGGGCCTGATTCCCTGAAAAGATGTCGAATCTCAATGGTTTCTTCCTGCCCGGGCGCTAACTGCCCAATCGCTGCCGGCTCAAGAACTTGCTCTCCTACGGTTACTTGCAGAGGCTCGGGAGTAACCGCTTCGGTCCCCGTATTCTCGACGGTTATCCGTATTGTAGCCTCCCTGTCTGTTCCAACGACCTCTCTTGAAAGATCGATCCCGGATACCGCCACATTCCGTAGAGCCTCGGGCGGAGGAAAGCTCCGCACCATGAGCTTAGGCGGACTTGGCAGTCCTTTCACGGCATCCCCGAAATTCGTCCATGCAGAGGGGCTGTCCAGGCGCCAACCCAGTCGCTGACTGTCCGTGAAGACAACGATCTCCTTCGCTCGGTGATACCCTTTCTCGAGATTAAGCAGACTGACCCCCAGAGCATCATGCGCCCGAAAAGGACCTCCTACCGGACGGAGCTCCTCAAGAACCTTGATGACATCCGCCCGGTGAGTCAGAGGCGCACCGGTCACTGCGTCTGGAGCAGGTCCTCCCAGAATGACCGAGAATGCTGAGCCTCTGGGGGCTTCCTTCACCAGAGTAATCGCTTCCTCGATAGCCCGGTCGAAGGACTTTTTTCCTGCTGGCCCGGGAATCTCCATCGAGCTCGAGGCGTCGATCACAAGAGCGATATCCCGGCTCCCTGTATTCTGAAAGCGCGCCAGATTGAGTTGCCGCTCGAAAAGAACCAATGCGACCCCCGCGAAAAGGAGTAGGAACGCAAGCCCTCTGACGAGCCAGCGGCTTGAGGCCTTCCCCAGAACGAAGGATGCTCCGAGAGCCCCTACCCCAAGAAGAGCCAGTGGCAGCACGAAAACCCATGGAATCGTCGAATCAGGCGGCACGAAGGGGCGAGCGAGAGCCAGGGCCAGCAACGCAATCAGAAGGCAGCGAGCCGCCATCAGCAGCATGTCTTCCCATTCCATTCGGCGGCGCCTCATCGCTACCGTATCAAAGAGAAAGCGCATCGCTCCCCAATCCAAGGGCTTAGCCGACTGCCGGCGCATCATATGCAGAATGATGGGCACCAGAACTCCTGCGAGTCCGATGAGCAGCCAAGGATTGAGAAAGAGCATTCTGGACTACTGGTCAGCTGTTGATTTTGACTGTTCTGCCGGATTCATGGGACGCTGGGACAAATATTTCATTCCGTAATCTACCGTCTGGCGTGCATTCTCCGGCCAAGGTAGCGCAGCAGACTGTCCCGCAAGGGCGTCTTGGTATTCACGGGCACGTAGTCTGCCTGCAACTTGCCACTGGCCGTTTCCATGGACTTGATAAAGGTCCGCACTTTCTCGAGATAGGCAGCCCGAACGGCCTGCGGATCGATTCGAAGCATCGACTCTACCCCTTCGAGATCCCGGAATCTCTGGAAGTTCTTGAAGGGAAAGGTCAGCTCCTCATCTGCCAACACATGCAACAGCACGAGTTCGTGCTGTCTGAAGTCAAAGTGGTGAAGAGACTCTATGATATCCTGCGGATCATCAAAGAAATCACTGATAAGAATAACCAATCCACGTTTGTGGATCCGCTCAGCTACCTCATGAAGGACATTACCCACTTTGGTATCTTCCCCGGGCTCTGATTGATGCAGCGTTTCCACGATACGACGCAGGTGGCTGGGCCGGCTACCGGCACGCAGGTAGGAACGCACCTGCGAATCAAAGGTCACCAACCCCGCGGCATCTCCCTGCTTGATGAAAAGATAGCTCAGCGCCGCGGCGAGATAGCGAGCACAGGCAAACTTGGACATGGCCTTGCCGTCCACCTCAGCAGCTTCGTCTCCCTCAAAGGCCATCGACCCGGAAACATCCACCGCGATTGTAACGCGCAGATTAGTCTCCTCGATATATTGTTTGATAACATTACGGTCACTCTTCGCCATCACCCGCCAGTCCAGATTTCGCGGGTCATCTCCCGGGGTATATTCCCGGTGTTCGGCAAACTCGACCGAAAAGCCCTTGTCCGGACTGGTATGCTTTCCCGTCAGGGTTCCCTGCATGCGTTTGCGCGCCAGCCATTCGAGCCTTCGCATAATCCCCATCGTCTCCTCTGGGAGAAGCTTCATGGATTCAGGAACTTCGATTGAAGACATGTGCAGGAGTCTGGACGCCTCTAAGCCAATTCGATCATATTACTGCGAGCGCGAACGATGAACTAGATCTTGATCTCTTCCTTGGGCTGCAGGTGCTCCAGGAGCATTTCGACGATACTGTCACTCGTGACGCCTGAGGCCTCAGCATTAAAGGTCGTCAAGACACGATGCCTCAACACCGGGGGAGCCACCGCAGCGACATCCCCGGTGGTGGCGTGGAAGCGACCGCGTAGGACCGCATGAGCCTTCGCCGCTGCGATCAGGGCAATCCCAGCTCGAGGGCCGGCCCCCCAACCTACCATGTCTTTGACGAACTCTGGAGCTTCCCCGGAGTTTGGCCGCGTCGCCCTCGCGATATCTGCTGCAAAATCAATCACATGATCCCCAACTGGTACTCGCTTCACAATATCCTGAAGCTTGAGAATTTCCTCCGCCGTCATAAGGGCATTGACCTCACCCTCACCAGGGCTGGTCACCCTCCGGATAATTTCCCGCTCCTCCTTATCGTCAGGATAGTCCACCACGATATTGAAAAGGAAACGATCCAGCTGTGCCTCGGGAAGCGGATAAGTTCCTTCCTGCTCAATAGGGTTCTGGGTTGCCAATACAAAGAAAGGATCGGGGAGGTGACAGGTCTTTTCACCCACGGTGACATGATGCTCCTGCATGGCTTCCAGCAAGGCCGCCTGAGTCTTCGGCGGAGTCCGGTTGATTTCATCTGCCAGAATCATGTTCGCGAAGATGGGCCCCTCCAGAAAGCGGAAGCTCCGCCTTCCCGTCTCTTGATCCACTTCGAGGACATCCGTTCCCGTAATGTCGGCCGGCATCAGGTCAGGAGTGAATTGAATCCTCTTGAAGCTGAGGTCCAGCGCCTTGGCTACCGTTGAGACAAGAAGAGTTTTGGCGAGTCCTGGAACCCCGACGAGAAGAGCATGACCCCGGCAAAAAATTGCCATCAAGACCTGCTCAACAACCTGCTCTTGTCCTACGATAACCTGCGCCAGCTCCTCCTTCATCTGGCCATAAACCTTATGGAGCTTCTCCACGGCTTCTTTTTCATCCATGCTCATATAAACGTTATACGGCCCTCCAAACCCGATTTTCTCAAGAGGAATTTCGCGATAGCCCTCGAAAGATAAGGGACTAGGGGTGGTTGCTTAACTTGTACAAAGTTTTTATCCAATGAAGGCCTCTCCATCCAACGGCAACAGAGCCAAAGCACTCCCGCAATCACCAGAGCAAGAGGCCAATCTTTCCCTCCAGGGGAACCCCTTAGTCTCCCCCCGTTCTTACACTCCAACCGGGTGCCAAGTCGTCTTAATCTCTTGGAAATCGAGAATGTGATAAGGGTCCTCTTCCAGTGGACTATCCGGATGAGAAACCACTCTCTTGAGGTTCTCCGCCGCCCTCTTACCTGCCATCTTGGCCTCCTCTTCCTCGTCAGAGCAGAGAAGGAGGGCGTTCACGTCCATATGCTCCGCGAACTGAGGCAGCAATTCATCCCGGAATCCGGTGAGTATATTCACCACCCCAGCCGGAACATCCGAACTGTTGAGTACCTCCGCAAGTGTGATCGCACAAAGAGGCTTTGAGTTTGATGCAAGAACGACACTGGTATTCCCTCCGCTCAGGATTGGCGCAATGGCCGAGCACAGTCCAAGCAGGCTGCGAGCCTCCGGCGCCGCCACCGCAACAATTCCGGTGGGCTCTGGCACCGAAAAGTTAAAATGCGGGGTTGATACCGGATTTACGCTGGAGAAAAGGGATTGATACTTGTCACTCCATCCCGCGTAATGAACCAGAAGGTCTACGGCCTTGGTGACTTCCTTTCTCGCAGCAGAAGGGGTAGACCCCTGGAGCCGCAGCTCCTCCTCAAATTGCTCGGTTCGCCCCTCCAGCATTTCTGCAATACGATACAAGATCTGTCCCCGGAGATAGGCCGATGTATCGTTCCACCCAGACCACGCCTTGCGGGCGGCCACCACTGCATTACGAAAATCCTTGCGGCTGGCTCTTGAGGCATTCGCCAGAAGAGCGCCTTTACGCCCCTTGACTTCATAGTAGCGCCCCGACTCGCTACGCGGAAACTTTCCTCCAAGGTAGAGCTTGTAGGTCTTGTTTACTACTAATCGATTCTTGGCGGCCATGATTCGAAGTCTTGGATAATGAATTCCTTTTGTGAGCCCTAGTGAAGATCCAGATACGGCGCCAGACCTTGAAGGCCTCCCTCCCGGCCCAGCCCACTTTCCTTATATCCCCCGAAGGGCGAAGCCGGATCGAACTTGTTAAAGGTGTTAGCCCAGAGGACCCCAGCACGAATCTGACTCGTAATCTTGAAAATCTTCGAACCCTTGTCCGTCCAGACTCCACCACTCAGGCCATACGGTGTATTGTTGGCCTTTTCAACGGCTTCCTCCGGTGTTCGGAAGGTCTGTATCGCAAGGACAGGACCAAAGATTTCCTTTTGGACAATCTGGTGACTCTGGGCGCATTCCGTGAAGATCGTGGGCTTAAACCAGAACCCCTTGCGCGGAAGCTTCTGACCACTCTGCCAGCATTTCGCTCCCTCCTCTTTCCCGGAATCCACCAATACCTTGATTCGATCCAATTGTTCCTGCGAATTGATCGCACCCACATCCGTATTCTTATCGAGGGGGTCACCCAGGACAAGATTGTCCATCCTGCGCTTAAGCTTTCGAACCACTGTATCCGCGATTCCTTCCTGCACAAACAGACGCGACCCCGCACAGCATACGTGACCCTGGTTAAAGAAAATTCCGTTCACGATACCCTCCACGGCCTGATTCACCGGCGCATCATCAAAGATAATATTTGCGGCCTTGCCACCAAGCTCCAGGGTGTAGCGCCTCCCGGTTCCCGCAAGATCCCTCTGAATCATTTTCCCCACTTCGGTCGACCCTGTGAATGCCACTTTGTCGATATCAGGATGGCGGACCAAATGACGCCCAGTCTTTCCTCCTCCAGTAAGGACATTCACAACTCCCGGAGGGAAGCCCGCTTCCTCGATCAGTTCAGCAAGTTTAAGAGCCGTCAGGGGGGTGGTCTCTGCCGGCTTAATCACAACCGTATTCCCACAGGCAAGTGCTGGCGCCAGCTTCCACGCTGCCATGAGAAGAGGGAAATTCCACGGAATAACCTGCCCGATAACACCAATCGAGTGAGCGGTCCGACCGGGAAACGCGTAATCAAGCTTGTCCGCCCATCCCGCGTAGTAAAAGAAATGCGCAGCGACCAGAGGCAGGTCGATATCACGACTCTCCCTGATAGGTTTACCTCCATCCATAGTCTCCACCACCGCGAATTCACGGGACCGCTCCTGGATAAGACGGGCCAGACGGAAGAGGTATTTGCCGCGCTCGCGCCCGGGCATTGTGGACCATGTCTGCTCATAGGCTTTCCTCGCGGCAGCTACCGCCTTCTTGACCATTCCCGGGCCGGCTTCACCTACCTCGGCGAGGACTTCGCCTGTTGCGGGATTCCGGGTCTCGGTTCGCTTCGGTGCGCGCAACCACTCACCACCGATATAAAAGTCATAGCTCTCTTTCAGCACGACGTGCTCGCTATTCTCAGGAGCCGGCGCATAGCGATCTCCCTCCACGAAATCGTGGCGGCTCTTATTTTTACCCGGGCTCGCGTTCTTAGTCTTCGATCCTGCAGCCCCTTTATCCTGTGCTTCTGGCATTCTATTCAGTCCTTGGTAAAATAATCTGCCGACTGGTAACGGCCCGTTTGCTGTTTGCGGATCTGCATGAGGAGGTCATTTGTCAGGGAACTGGCACCAAAGCGGAACCAACGACTCGTGAGCCACTCCTTACCCAGAGTCTCCTTAAGCATGACAAGATAGTGTATCGCGGTCTTGGCATCACTAATTCCTCCTGCAGGCTTCATCCCCACCATTCGACCCGTCCGGTCATGGTAGTCCTGAATTGCTTCCAACATAACAAGGGTCACGGGCAGGGTTGCCGCAGGCTGAATCTTGCCAGTTGAGGTCTTGATGAAATCCGCTCCTGCAGCCATCGCAATCTCACTCGCAATGCGTACGGTATCGTAGGTCTGCAGCTCTCCGGTCTCGAGGATCACCTTTAGATGAGCCCCGCCACAGGCTTCCTTACACCGGACAATTTCGTCGAAGATGCTTCGAAAAGCCCCATGCAGGAGCTTTCCCCTCGAAATCACCATATCAATTTCATCAGCACCCGCTCCAACAGCATAGCGGATCTCCGAGAGGCGCTCCTTCAGACGACTCTGGCCACTCGGAAAACCCGTAGCAACGCTGGCGACCTTGACTCCACTTTGCGCCACGGCCTCCTTCGCCACCCTTACCAGCCGGGGATAGACACAAATTGCCGCTGCCGGACCGATAGACGGATCCTCCGGCAATGGCCGCTTGGCCTTGGCACACAGCTGCTTGACCTTCCCCGGGCTGTCCTTGCCCTCCAAGGTCGTGACATCTAACATCGTAACCGCAAGTTTCAGGGCAGAAAGTTTACTCTCACTCTTGATGCTTCGCGTCTGGAAACGCCGCGCACGCTCCTCCACTCCCACCTGATCGATGGTCGAAAGCATCCGGAGATCCGGAAAAATAGGCGGACTGGCAGACATGCGCGGGGAGGGAACCTAGGTAAGGGTTTAAAGAAGGGCAAGGCGATAGAACTATCAGGGGAATTTCAGGAAAGCGCATTCGCTCTGGCCCCCCGGCCTTGCCCGAAGAAGGGTTTCGCAGGTCCAATCTACTTACTGCAATAGCTCGATACGAAAAAGAGGGCAGTCCGAAGACCGCCCTCTTTTTATCGCACAACGCACTCGCCTTAAATTCTGTGGGGCTTATTCGGCCCTGAGACCAATTCGAATCGGCCTCCTATTTAATTAACTTACCTTAATAATTTGCACTTCAAACACCTTCCCACAAGAAAAAACAGGGTATTTTTTAGATCCCGAGCCTCTTTGGGCGAATCCCGTGGCATCGCACCCTGCTGATGAAAGAGATACTCACCCGGCAACCAATACTGAGGTGATGAAATAAAAAAAGGTGCCACCTACCGGGGGCACCTTCTTATTGAAATTGTAATCTTTCGCCCTGAGACCCTAAACAAAGATACTCTTCACGGGCGTTCCAAGGCCCTTCTCCGCACCAGCCATCCGGAACGGACGCCCACTCGGAGAGTGGAGGATCTTGTGAGAATCAATCCCTAGCGCATACCCGATAGTGGCATTGAAGTCCTGCACGGTTACTGGGTCTGAATCGGGGCGACGGGCTTCCTTATCGGATTTCCCGTAGGTAGTTCCACCGTTGACTCCTGCTCCGGCCATCACAGCTGAGAAGCAGGCTGGGTGGTGATCGCGTCCATTGTTATGCTCTGTAACAATGTGCGGTGTCCGACCAAATTCCGTTCCGATCACCACCAGAGTGGTGTCGAGGAGTCCCTTGTCCTCCAAGTCAGCGATAAGGGTTGAGAAACCCTTGTCGAGGACTGCTGCGCGTGCCTCTACGGAATTGAAATTATCATAGTGGGTATCCCATCCCCCAAGACCGACTTCCACAAACCGCACTCCCACTTCTACCAACCGGCGCGCGAGAAGGCAGCCCTGGGCAAAACGGTCGTTCCCATATTTCGAACGCGTAGCACTTGGTTCACGCTTGATGTCAAAGGCCTTCAAATCTTCACTCTTCATGAGATTAACGGCCTCATCATACAGGCTGTCATAGGACTTCACATCAGGGGACTTATACGTCTCATGAAACTTCTTGTTCAGAACGTCTGCAATAGCGAGGCGCTTGGTAAAATCTTCCTCACTCACCGAATTCGGCCGTTTCGAATCCTTAAGACCCTCATCGGGCCGCCCCAGCGGGACTCCTTGGAACTCGGCGCCGAAGAAACCAGCCGAGGCATTCTTGGGGTTGGTTCCAACCGTAACAAACCCGGGAAGAGTCGCATTCTTGCGCCCCTTGTGCCGGACGATCCATGAACCGATGGCAGGATGAACGATCGTTCCCCGCGGCTGGTAGCTGCGGTGAAGCATGTATTGACCCTGCTCGTGCGCACCCTGCGTGGAACTCATCGACCGGATCACACAGGCCTTGTCCGCAATCTTGGCAAACTCCGGGAGATACTGCGAAACCTCGTAGTCGCCACTCGTGGGGATCGCCTCCACGGGGCCCTGCACCTCTTTGTTACGAGGCTTGGGGTCAAACGTATCGAGATGACTCATGCCGCCCTGCATGTTCAGAAAAATGACATGCTCTGCAACCTTACCTGGTCCAACTCCCTTCTTAGGAGCTCCCAGTGCGCCGGTAGCAAGGGTTCCTCCCAGCATTGGAGCGACTGTGACTCCGAGATATGAACGGGCTGCATTCGCCATGATCTGGCGACGGGTCAGCTCATCCTGCTTCTTGAATACTTGTGTGTTCATCTGCGGTTGTGATGGGTTAGGGTGCTTACTGGACAAATATAAACTCGTGGGTGGAAATCAGGGCCGACGTCAGGTTTTCATAACTCTCTGTGCTGCCGTCTATGACGTCGCGCATCAGAAGAGCCATCTCCTCCGGCGTGGGAGAGCGACTCAGGATTGAGTAGTAGAGAAAGCGAACCTTGTCGCGATCGGATGTCCCCGCTTCAAGAGCCTTGTAAACAGCTGAACTCCGGTTGCTGACCACCATCTTCTCTACGTAACCATTCATGACGGAGAGCACCTGCGCCATGTTGGGTTCCCGAGTTGCCGAATCGATCAGATCACGATCCGAGGAACCAAACATCCGGAGAAGGTGGCCATTCGGCGCCGGAGCCGGAAGTTCAGACGCTCTTGCCATGCCGCTCGCAGGCCCCGGGCGCCCGGCGCGCTGCATCGCCATCATGGCCTCGCTACTTGCTCCTGAGTTACCCGCCTTGATCGAGGATAGTAACTGCGAAACGTAAGATTTGTATTCGTCAACCTTCTGGATCGCGAGGAGCTCCTTACTGAGTTGAGCCATAGTCTTCTGCCCTACCAGCACGGGCTTGCCCCGGTAGTAGACTGTGTCACTGAACCGCCTCTTGGGGAGCTGATCAGGATTTCCAGCGGTCAGGGTGACCAGCGAGTCCCAGACCTGCTCCGCACTCATGCGTTCAATCTGACGGCCATTGAATGCCTGTGGCATCCCAGCCTCAAAAGCCTGTGGGTTAGCAGCAAACTGAAAATTCTTAGTCAGCAGGAGCACATGCTGAAACGCCCGAAGGTCGTAGTTCAGGTCATCCTTCATCAGGCTGATGAGATAATCCATGAGCTCCGGGGTAATCGTCTTCTTCGACTCTTTGTATTCGTCTACAGGCTCATAGATTCCCTTGCCCATGATGCGCTGCCACATCCGATTTACGATGACGGACGTGAAGTTGTCATTGGCAGTCACCATCCAATTCGCGAAGTCATCACGGGCAGTGTCGTCATCCCGGCGCTCTGAAGAGCGGATTCTTTTTCCGAAATGCGTCTTTCCCCCGATCATCTCTCCGGGATCTCCATCACGATACTGGTAATCACTGGGAAGCTTGATGCGTCCCTTACCTCCACCTCCAAGAGTGAAGTAGTTCACGTTGTCTCCAATCCATTCTACGAGACGCCCGAACTCTGTTCGCTCCTCTTTTGCATCCCGCACCTCACGCCACACGCTGTTCCACGGACCCCGGTTAATTTCCTGCTGTCCGTTGGTAAAGGCCGCTAACTCATAGAACTGAATGCGTTCCCACTTGTTGAAGGGCGCGTCATGACACTGAGCACATTCCATGCGCTCCCCGGTGAAAATCCGCATGGTATTTGAGAGGTTATCGAGGGGCATGCCCTTATCTCTGACAAAATATCCTACCGCTCCATTACCCTCGCTCCATCCACTGCCCTTCGCGCTGAGCAACTGACGGGCAAAGTCATTCCAAGGCATGTTGTTGCCCATGGCTTCATGAACAAACTCCACATAAGGAGCTGCCTGACCCTCGTTGAACTCGTCCGTGAGACGGAGGAGGTCACTGACCCAGTTGACCATTGAGCTGCGATAACCATCATTCTTATCGCTCATCAGGTAATTGGCGAGCATCCTCCGCTTATCCTCGTCCTCGATCTCCAGAAACATACGAGCCTCTGCCAGAGTCGGGATTCTTCCTGCCGCCACCAGAAAGCTCCGCCGGAGAAAAGTCGCATCGTCGACAACCTCAGGGACCTTCAACTTTTTCCTCTTGTAGAGGTTAGCGACGTGTTTATCGATATTGAAGGCCGCCTTCTGGAGCAGGGCCATGTCAGGGCCCTTGTTCTCTGATTGTTGCGCGAGCGCCGGGAAAGCGAGCCCAACAGCGAACCCTGTCGCTAGGAAACGGAAAATAGAGGTCATGAGAGCTTGCATACGGTTGATAGGTTAGTCCCTCCCACGAGGGCACCGCGCAGCGGCAGTGAACGGTGTTCGAGTATCAATGTCAATATACTAGGAAAAAGGGGGTTTCAAGCACGCGAAGCCCACAATCGAGCACTCTTCCTACCCAGATTGGGGGAGAAATCTGGTCTCCAAAGCGATCTCACCTGCTTCTTGCGTAAAAAATAGGGTGCTTCCGCGCATACACCAAGATTGCTCTCACCGCCCCAACTGGAATGCTCCTGCCCGATTGACCTCTCTTTATCGGGCTGCCACCCTCCCTGCGAGGGGACAAGATGGCTCATTCGTAAGCCTCCCGGGGCCCTTGGATTCTTAGCTCCATTCCATGAAACTACCCATCTCCCTCCGTATCTTAAATAGCTTCGCAGTGGCTCTTTTTGGCGCCTTTGCGGTATTTCAGTACAACGACATCGACCCGGCGGTTTATCACCGTGCCTCCAGTCTCGATGCTGCCCTCTGGCTTGGCTTTTATGCTCTGGTATCCGCCCTTTTCGCTCTAACCCTTATAAAGCGTTCCGCCTCACCATGGCTTCTTCTGCTCGGGGCCGTCGCCTGCATCGCCAAAATGGGACAAACCGGCTGGGGACTCTGGATTAACATTTTCGGTCAGGACGAATTCACCATGATGCAGGTCAGCATGTCCTCAGCTGATCCCCGGGTTGAGCTATCGCGCGAATTCTTCGGCGCGGTGATCGCCCTTGCGGGAATAGCCGCGCTCTGGTGGCAGGGACGGAGGTTCGGACCCGAGCGCCTCCCGGAAGCAGGAGACTCCTGAATAGCTGGGAATAATACTGCTCACTTTTTTTCCTTCTTGCCGAGGCCTGCTCGCTTCTTGAGCTGCTTGATCTGGTCCCGGAGATGTGCCGCTCGCTCAAATTCCAATTTACCTGCCGCCTCCTGCATCTCTCCCTCGAGCTCGCTCAGGACATTCACCGCATCGTAGACGGAAGCCTCTTCTGCCACCAGTGACCGATTCAGCTTCTCCGCCCGGCTTCTATCATCCTGGTATTGCTGCAGACTTTGCTGCACCGCACGGACAACGCTATGGGGGGTAATGTTATGCTCCTCGTTATAGGCCTGCTGCCTGCTGCGACGATTCTCCGTCACATCAATCAGTCGCTGGATTGAATCCGTCACTTGGTCGCAGAAAAGGACGCATTCACCCTTCACGTGACGGGCGGCCCTTCCAGCCGTCTGAATCAGGCTCGTCTCATTTCGTAGAAACCCCTCCTTGTCCGCATCAAGAATACAGACGAGCGACACCTCTGGCAGGTCCAGCCCCTCCCGCAGAAGGTTAATCCCCACCAGGATATCAAATTCGGCGGCCCTGAGCTGCCTGAGAATTTCCACCCGCTCAACAGCATCAATATCTGCGTGGATGTAACGCACCTTCAACCGGGCGCCCTGCAGATACTCACTAAGGTCCTCTGCCGTCCTCTTGGTCAGGGTGGTTACCAGCACCCGCTCTCCCCTCTCACTCCTCTGCTGGCACAGCTCGATAGTCTCATCGATCTGTCCCTTGAGAGGCCTGAGGGTGAGAACCGGGTCCAGCAGACCGGTGGGTCTCACGATCTGCTCCGCAATCAGGGAATTGCCCTTGCGCGTCACGTCAAAGTCTTCCACCGGCTGGTCTGTAGGGCTTGGAACAATCCGAAGCTGCCGGAGGCGAATGGGGTCGATACCCTTCTCCTTGTTCCCGTGGACGGGAATGCATCCCTTGTTATCAGGTCGGGAATTGACGACCTCAAAAGGACCGGGAGTTGCACTCACATAGACTCGCTGGGTAGTCATCTCCATGAACTCCTGAAACCGCAGTGGGCGATTGTCGAGCGCACTCGGCAGCCTGAAACCATGGTCGACGAGTGAACTCTTCCGACTCAAATCGCCCTCGTACATGCCACGGATCTGGGGGAGGCTGACGTGGCTCTCGTCCATGAGGACCAGAAAATCATCGGGAAAGAAGTCGAGCAGGGTGTAGGGGCGCTCCCCGGGCGCCCGACCTGTGATATGTCGCGAGTAGTTTTCTATCCCCTGGCAAAACCCCATCTCCTGCATCATCTCAAGGTCATACTCCGTTCTCATCTTCAACCGTTGGGCCTCGATGAGCTTGCCCTTCTTCTCAAAAAGGGCGATCTGCTCGTTCATCTCGGATCGGATGGCGATCATGGCATTCTTCATCTTATCTGCCGAACTGACGAACTGCTTGGCAGGAAAGAAGGTGTGCTTGTCAATGCGCTCCATGACCGCCCCGGTCATTACGTCAATGGTGGAGATCCGGTCTACTTCATCCCCGAAGAATTCGACCCTGATGGCAGTGTCCTCAAGATAAGCGGGATGTATTTCCACCACATCTCCCCTCACCCGGAATTTTCCTCTGCCGAAGGCAATATCGTTACGCTCGAAGAGGATACCCACCAAGAGGCCAAGGAACTCATCACGACCCAACTGCTGCCCCTGCCAGACCGGGACCATCATGCCTTCGTAGTCGTCGGGAGATCCCAAGCCGTAGATACAACTTACCGACGCAACCACCAAGACATCTTCGCGGGTAAGAAGCGACCCCATCGTACTGAGGCGCAACCGCTCGATCTCCTCATTGACGGAGGAATCCTTCTCGATGTAGGTATCACTCCTTGGGATATACGCCTCGGGTTGATAGTAATCGAAATAGCTGACGAAATACTCAACCGCATTGTTCGGGAAGAAATTCTTAAACTCCGAATAGAGTTGGGCCGCCAAGGTCTTGTTATGGCTCATCACCAGCGTGGGCTTTCCCATCCGCTCGATAATATTGGCCATGCTGAAGGTCTTCCCGGACCCAGTGACCCCGAGCAGGGTCTGGTGGCGATTACCAGCCTCCAGCGATCGGACCAATTTGCCAATGGCCTGCTCCTGGTCACCCTTGACGCCATACTCGCTGACCAGTTGAAAGGACACGAGGAACCTCTACGCGCAGCTGCACCTCATTGCAAACTCCGGGACCTCAAGCTCTCTGTTCCTCGAGGAACCAACAATAAGAGAGGCGCCACGGCTTCGAAACGGAAACCCGGCGCCCCCCTTACCTTGCCTTGTCAGTCGAATAAGTGCCCGCTACCACCCGGGCACGTTCTGCTATGATTACCGGGAAGAAAGTCATTCTTCCCAGCTGGGTTCCGTCGGGAGGACTCAGGTTGAACGCGCTCTGGAGCCCCATGGCACACCCGGATTAAGGAGCTGCTCACGAGTTCCAGTGCGCAGTTGAGACCTGCATACTGTCCTGCCATCGAAAATTGTTTTCCCTTTCCCACCTGCCTCTTTCCTCGTTTGACCAAAAGCCGATTCCAACATCCCTCAGTGATGCCCACGGCTCCGCATCCGGAGATCTTAGAAGTCGGTTTGAGAACTAGATTCAGCATACGAGGGAAGAGGTCTAGCTGCCTCCTCTGCACAACCTGTGCCAATTTTGTGAATCCTTACCTTAAGGCATTCATTATTAACAACCTGTAAATTTACTAAGGAAAAGTTAATATAATTTTCCTCACCCGGTTCTCTGTAGGTTTTACCAGATCGCCTAACCTCAATTGTAAATTTTATAGGAGAGCAGAGACACGTTAAGGAACCATTCCCATCTCCTGCAACGCGTATTCTACATCGGCGGGCCGAAGGGGTTTGGGAAGGTATCCGTTCATCCCCGCGCTGAGACAAGTCTCTCGATCGGCCTCGAACACATTTGCCGTCATCGCGATGATCGGAATGGTCGCGGTCTCGCCTCCGCCCTCGCCAGCCCGGACCAATCGGGTCGCCCCAACCCCATCCAGCTCGGGCATGTTCATATCCATGAGGATCGCCTCGTAGTCATGCCCCTCCCGCAATTTCACAATTGCCTCCCGCCCGTTTTCAGCCGTGTGGACCTCAAATCCAAACCTCCTAAGGATCAGACCGGCTAGCCGCGCATTAATCGGATTGTCCTCCGCCACCAAAATGAGACGAGTCCCCTCCGCTTCCTCCTTTACGGTATCTCCCGAAGATGGGGAGGCGCGGACTGGCACATCAAATTCCAGAACTGAGGTAAGAGCTCGGAACATATCGCGCTGTCGCACCGGTTTAAAAAGGACCTGACGAAATCCAGCTGCCAAAGCATGCTCCTTCTCTCCACTCAATCGCGCGGAAGTGACCAGAATCATGGGAGGCAGGAGGGACCCGGCGACTTCCGCTGCCAGCCGGGCAAACTCCAGCCCATCCATGGTCGGCATCATCATGTCACAGAAGATCACATCGTAATGGGCGCTCCCAAGCTGCCGCAGTCCCTGCTGCCCGCTGTCCACCACATCACTCTCCATGCCCCAGGTGAGAAGTCGCTTCTGGAGGAACCGTTGATTGATCTCGTTATCATCAATTACAAGCGCCTTTCTGCCATGGAACTGACCCTTGTCTTCAATTACTGCGAATGCACTCGACTGCCCGGTCTGCAGAGGAATCGTGAATCGGAACTCGGCTCCCTCACCAAGCCGGGAACTTGCCGAGATCTCACCTCCCATTCGTTTCACGAGGCGCTTGCAGATTGCCAGCCCCAGTCCCGAGCCTCCGAATTTTCTCGTGGTAGAGACATCCTCCTGCTGGAAGGGCTCAAAAAGACTTTCTACCTTGGATGGTTCAAACCCCACTCCTGTGTCTCTTACCGCAAGCTCAAGGAATGGACCGGGAACCACCCGGCCATGAATTGCTACCATCCCTCGGGCTGTAAATTTCAGGGCATTCGACACCAGGTTCAGGAGAATCTGCTTCACCCGAGCTACATCCCCGGACACTACCGCAGGGATCTCGTCGTGCAGATCATAAGTCAGCTCCACCCCTTTTTCAGAAGCTTTTGCGGCATGAAGACCAAGAACCTCCTCCACACAATCACTGAGCTCGAAATCAACCTGCTCAAGCTCGAGGCGCCCGCTTTCAATCCGGGAAAAGTCGAGAAGGTCATTGATGATATTCAGGAGTAAATCCCCGCTTTTGTGGATCAATCCAAGGTTCTCTCTTTGTTCCTCCGTCAGTTGCGAGTCGAGCAGTAATTCCGTGTAGCCGATGATGCCGTTGAGTGGAGTCCGGATCTCATGACTCATCATCGCGAGAAACATCGACTTTGCCTTCTCCGCCCGTTCTGCTTCCTCTCTGGCGAGGTGAATTTCGCCCAGGGCCTTTACCCTCTCCGTCACATCACGCACGATGCCATGCACAAGGGTTCGCCCCTCATATTTCACCCGGCCCCACACTACCTCTACCGGGAGGAAGGAGCCGTCCGCCCGCCGCAGCTTGGCCTCACTCCGGCTCCGACCTGTCCGCTGAACCTCGTTCAGCGCCTGCCCGGCCACCTCAAAGTTCATCAGGTGCGAAACATACATCCCACGTAACTGCTCGCGTGAAAAACCAGACATCCGGACCGCAGTATCATTGACCTCCACAAATGCGCCGAAGCCATCGAGAAGAATGATGCCATCCATTGAGGCATTAAAGAATACCTTGAACTTTTCGTCATCACGGTCCCTAAGATTCCACCCCTGTTCCCGGGCTCGACGGTCGAACTGCTCCTTGAGATAGGTCAGCTCCCCGGAGGCATCCTCGAGGCGTTGCAGGGTCTCACGGTGAGCCGCCTGCTCAACCTCCAACTGGCGCCGCCACTGCGCAGCCTCGTCCATGAGCTCACGTTGGGCCTCACTCACATCAATCCGTGCCGCTTCAGCTTGTTATAAATTGACTTCTCCGTCACCTCGAGCCGCCGCGCGGTCTCGGCCTTGTTTCCATTGCAGAGCTTAAGGGTCTGAACCAGGGCCTCTCTCTCCAGATCTGACAGCGCAATACCACCAATCCCGTCTGGCACCCGCCCCGAGGGCTCGCTTCCCCGAACCGAACTCGGCAGGTCTTCTGCCAAGATTACACCGTCCTCACAAAAGGCCGCCGCCCGCTCGAGCACATTCTCAAGCTGCCGGACGTTTCCCGGCCAATCATAGGACTGCATCGCAGAAAGCGCCTCCTTCGAAAGCTTCGTGCTACGGTTCCTTCCCTGCGGAGCGATGCGCCTCAGCATCGATTCGCTCAAATGCCGGAGTTCCTCAAGACGCTCTCGCAGCGGGGGCACCTCGATAGGAATGACACTCAACCGGTAAAAGAGGTCCTCCCGGAATTGTCCCTCCTTCATCCGCTGCTCAAGATCGAGATTCGTAGCCGCAATAATTCTCACGTCCGCCTCAAGGGTCTCCTCTCCACCCAGCCGTTGGAACTGCCGTTCCTGCAGCACGTTCAGGAGTTTGGGCTGCAGATCGATAGGCAGATCCCCGATTTCATCGAGGAAGAGAGTACCCCCTTTTGCCATCTCGATTTTTCCGCGGCGACGGCGCACCGCACCGGTGAAGGCTCCCTTCTCATGACCGAATAGCTCACTCTCCAGAAGTTCCCGGGGAAGTGCTGGGCAACTCACCGTAACGAAGGGCTCTTCTCCCCGCTCACTATTGGCATGCACGTGACGGGACAACATCCCCTTGCCAACCCCGCTTTCCCCGGTCAACAAGATCGTCGAGTCAAGTGAAGCCACTTTCTCAGCCTGCCTCACTACCTCCTTCATGGCTTCCGACTCTGCCACGATTTGAACCACAGGCCCTCGTCCCCCAAGCGCTTCCCGCAGCTGCTCATTCTCTAACTCTGCTCGACGCAAGCGCTTAGCGTTGCGGAGCACCGCAAGTAACTCGTCCGGGTCAAAGGGTTTCGTCAGGTAATCGAGGGCGCCCAGCTTCATCGCCTTCACCGCCTCCGCAGCTTCGTCCACCGAAGTCAGAACCACCGCAGGCACTCCGGGGTGTTCACGTCCAAGCCGTTCGAGCGCCCCAAAGCCATCGAGCACGGGCATCTGAAGGTCGAGCAGAACAACATCGGTATTCTCGGTCACCAGCTCAAGGGCTTCCGCTCCATTCTCTCCAGATCTCACCGTGAACCCTCCTCGCTCGGCATGCATTTTCAGCAAGTTCCGGACGGTTTGATCATCGTCGGCAAGGACGAGGTTGGAGGTCTCCCCAGACACTTAGGACATCTTAACTATTTTGCCGCGGAATTCCCACTATAAACTCCCGGGGAAAAGAACACCTTACATCCTACCCCACCTGCAAATATACCCCGACTTGGTGGGTCCATGCGCCCCACAAGCCTCCAGCTGGCCCTGCCCTTGCTCTTTTCCCAGCGCAAGCAGAAGCGTATAGTCACTGCCGTGACCCTCCTTGATCACGCCCAGCTCGATGCCATGGCAGCCGGCCAGCCCGGTCTTCTGCTTCCCATCGTGCACGACTTTGCCTCGCACGGACGAGACCAACTGGTGACCCTCGAGTCCACTCTCGCCGACAACCGAATCGAGGAAAGCCGTGGGATCCTTCACCAGCTTAAAGGCTCCGCAGGCACCATGGGTATGGCCCAGTTCGCGGATATTTGCCGGAAATGTGAAGAGCAACTCGCCAACAATCAACCTCCTACCCACCTTCCTGAACTGGTCCCCCTGCTCCAAGAATCTATCGATCATGCCATCGCCCACCTTGAGGGACCACGCTAGCTTTCCCAAAAGCTCTCCCGGGGAGTCGATTGCCTCCCTGGATCCGGATCCCATGGCTTCTGATTGAAATTTCCCTCAAAGTGGGCATCGTCCCGCCCCCCTTACATCATGAACCGACAACTGCTCGTCACTCTGGCCGTTCTTGGCAGCCAGCTCCTCGGCGCCTTTTCCCTCCGCGCCAACGAAGCTCACCTCCTCCAGTGCGGTCACTGCGCCATGATGGCCAGGCTTCATGCCCGCCAACTCGCCGCCGCAGAACAAGGCAAGGCGCCCCGGAACAGCTACGCCCCGGATCGTTTTGTGGATGTCACACACCTCAAGATCGACGTCACCCCCAACTTCAA
>DFWB01000061.1:0-6907 GCA_002380675.1 Akkermansiaceae bacterium UBA4145 | reverse complement strand
CTGGACATCAGGCAGGTTACCGCCTCCCATGCCATTCAGGCTACCCAGTCCACCGACACCCACCTTGAGATCACCTTCCGGGATCCCATCCCTGCCGGAGAAGACGCCCGCGTCACCATCACCTACAACGCCACTCCGCAAAAGGGTCTCTACTTCCGCACCGCCGAGATGGGATACCCGGCTAGCGATACCCAGCTCTGGACTCAGGGTGAACCCGAGGACCATCAGCACTGGTTCCCCAGCCACGACTACCCCAACGAAAAGTTCACTACCGAGATGATCTGCCGCATCCCTGAGGGCATGGAGGCCCTCTCCAACGGGCGTCTCCTCTCCCAGAAGAAGGATAAGGACACGGGCCTCGTGGCATTCCACTGGTTTCAGGACAAGGTCCACGTCAACTACCTCGTCACTCTCCTTGCCGGCTACTTTGTTAAGATGGAGGACAAACACGGGGAGCTCCCCGTGGCCCTTTACGTGCCGCCCTCCGAGAAGGACCAGCTCGCCAACACCTTCCGCGACACTATCAAGATCCTCGACTACTTCGAACGGGAGATCGGGGTCCCCTACCCCTGGGACAAGTATTACAATGCCTGTGCCATCGACTACATGTGGGGGGGCATGGAAAATACCAGCCTGACGACCCTGACCACCCGGACCCTCTTCACCGACGCTACCGAGAACCTCCGGAGCAGCCGTGGCCTCGATGCCCATGAAGTCGCCCACCAGTGGTTCGGCGACCTCGTCACCTGCCGCGACTGGAGTCATCTCTGGCTCAACGAGGGCTTTGCCACCTACTACTCCCTTCTCTACGACCGGGAACTTCTCGGTAACGACTACTTCAAACACGGCCTCCACGGCAACGCCCGAGGGATCTTCGGCAACGACAAGGATATTACTCCCATCGTCCACCAGGGCTACAGCAACCCCTCACAGCAGTTCAGCTTCCGGGCCTACCCGAAGGGGGGCTGGGTTCTCCACATGCTGCGCTCCGAACTCGGGGAAGACCTCTTCCGCAAATGCGTGAAGACCTATCTCGAGCGACACCAGTATAAAACCGTGGTTACCCAGGATCTCGTGGAGATCTTCGAGGAACTCAGCGGACGCTCCCTTTCCCAGTTCTTCGACCAGTGGGTCTATCTCTCCGGTTACCCGGAGATCAAGATCAACTACTCCTGGGACGAACTCACCAAACAGGTCAAGCTCTCCATCAACCAGATCCAGATGACCAATGAGAAGCGCCCCTTCTTCCGCTTCAATCTTCCAGTCAAACTCCGCGTCGGAGGCAAGACCGAGATGCGCACCATCGAGATCTCCAAGGAGCGTGAGGACTTCTACCTGCCACTCGGAACCGCACCCGAGGTCGTGCGCTTCGACCCGGAGGTGACTGTACTCGCCAAGATCAACTTCGACCCCAATGAGAAGATGCTCCTCGCCCAGCTCGCCGACCAGACCGACGTCATCGGCCGTCTCCTCGCCGTCCAGCAACTCGGTAAGAAGAAAAACAAGGTCGCTCTCGAGCACCTCAGCAAAGCCCTCAGGGAAGATCCTTTCTTCGCCATCCGCAAGGCCGCCGCCGAGGGCCTCGCCGCCATGCGCACCCCGGAATCCTTCAGCGCCCTCGAAAGCTCCCTCGACCAGCCCGATGCCCGGGTAAGGCAGTCCGTCGTCCGCGGCCTCACCAAGTTCTACAGTGACGACGCCTATAACGCCCTCAAGGCTATCGCCGACCGCGAGGCCAACCCGGGCATCCGCACCGTGGCCATCGGCGGAGTAGCCGCTTACGCCAAGGCGGGCCTGCGCCCCTACCTCGTCGGCCTACTCACCGCGAATTCCTATCAGAATGCCATTGCCAACGAGGCCATCGCAGGCATGCGCAAACAGGACGATGCCTTCTACGTCGACCCCCTCCTTCGGCACCTTCAGAAAGAGGAAACCTCCTTCCCCAGCCGCAGCTTCGCCCAGGCCCTGCGCACTCTCGCTTACCTCGCGCGGCACGAGGACAACAAGGACGCCGTTCGCGACTTCCTCCTCAGCCATGTCGACCACCTCAAGAACTCCGTGGCCACCGCCGCGATGGGGGCCCTCGGGGAATTGCGTGACCCCCGGGCCATCCCGGTCCTCACCACCTTCGTCGCAGCCGACTCCGACTCCCCTGAAGGCAAGGCCGCCCAGTCCGCCATCGATCAGATCCGCAAGAACGAGGCGCCCGGACAGGCCCCTGCAGAAGTCAGCAAACTGCGCGGCCAGGTCCAAGACCTCGAGAAACAGCTCAAGAGTCTCTCTGGAGACTTCAAGGCCCTCCAGGAGCGCCTTAAGCAATCCCTCGCCCCTTCCAAGGAGGAGCCGAAGAACGACGACAAGTCCGGGGAGAAGAAATAAAGCCCCTCGTTCCTCAGGAAGACTCGCGGAGCCGATGACGGCGCCGCAGATAACTCAGCGCCCCAAAGGCTACCAGGTTGAAGACCACCAGCCCGATCAGGAGTGGCTTGTGATCCCGCACCTCTTCGACGGGACCCTCCTCTCCAGGCTCTTCCGGGTCAAAGAGCACCCGGTCGAGATTGCGCTGGATTATTGCACTGTCCGCCGTGATCTCCTTCACCTCCAGCAGACGATCCCAGTTCCGGCGGAAGAGCAGGTCGTAGCCGGGGTTACCTTCCTTCACCTGACACGAACAAGCCCCGCACAAATACTCACTAGCTGCCACAATGCGCTCCGGGGTCATCTGGGACGCGGTGAGTCCTCCAAAGGTCCGGCCCCGTCCAAACAAGGGCACCAAAAGGGGCTCTCCCGGGGTTCGGTTGCCTGAACGCATCAGCATCGAGAGGAAGAGAACCTCCTCCGGATCATCGGCAGAGACCACCTCCGTCGCGAAGTCGATCTTGAGAGGAATCCCCGAACGCAGGATATTGTCCGGGTCAATATTCTCGAACTCCTTGTTGAAATCCTCCCGCCGGATCACCCCCTCCGGAATCTCTAAAGTAGCCTCTGCCTCCTTCACGCCTGCCTCCATCACCTCACGGGCGGCGGCATCCTTCGTCGGGTCTCCAGATTCCACCAGCACCCAGACCGCCGACGCCCCATTCAGCAGATGCGAGCCACAGCGCTGCCGCAATGGGGAATCTAACAGACCAGACAGATTCTCCACCGTAGCCTCCCCGGTCCAGACTGGCGTTCGGCTCTTCCAGCTCGCTGGTGGCATCAGGATCAGGGTGGGGCCCTCCCCCGCATGCTCAAGCGCCGGCAGGGACACCAGCTCGGCATCCGTGAGAGTCGCAAGGTTCACTCGCTGGACCGTCAGGTTGATCGCCTGGCTATCACCCTTCAGCTCCTCCTCGAGGGCCTCCAAGGCCTCCCCAATTGCTCCAGCCAACTCGCCATCCGAAGTCACTACTAGCGCAAACTGGTCCGCCGGCCAGCGCTCCAATGCGAAGCGAAAGACAGGGACCTGACAGGCCATCACTACCACTGCGGTAGCGAACAGCCCGAGGAGCACTCTTCTCATCATTCCCCGGAACTTCCCGTATTCCTGCCCCGGAGTCGAGCCACCAAACTCCCGATCGTTTCCGATGCTCCCTTCTCGACACGCCAGGGATGGCACCCAGCACGAGGCCTTTTGTCGGTGCGGATCTTCTCATTTCACCTTCTTCTGGCCTCCTGCGGGATCCTTCTTACCGCGGTGAACGTTGAGTTCAGGCCAGGAGAGCTTCCCATCCCTGTTCGTGTCGGCGGACGGGTTCTTCTTAAAATAGTGGTTCTTCCACCGCGTGGCCTTCTGCTCTTCGGAGAGAGGCCTTGAAGGAATGATCCCGAGGAGGTCTTTACGATAGCGCTGCAGCCTCCCGGCCTGCTCCGACTTACTGGCAAGGTTGTGCCATTCGTGGGGGTCCTCGGCAGTATGGTAAAGTTCTTCCTTTCCGTTGGCGTAGCGCACGTAGCGCCAGTCACGGTATCGTTGGGAGTAGGACTGCCCGGCTGGATCATAGTAATCAGCCCACTTGTAGAGCGCTGTAAGTGCTGATTCCGGACCATCCCATGCGCCCTCCTGTGGATCTATGAGAAGGGGCTTGAGGGAGTACCCATCAAGGGGGCGTCCCTTCGGGTTGAGACGAGTATCGGCCGACAACCCACACAGGTCCAGAAGTGTCGGGAAGAGGTCCACGAGAGAGACCGGCAGCGGGCAGGCCCCACCCGCCTTGCTCACCCCGGGAGCACGAATAACCAGGGGCACCCGGGTGGATTCCTGCCAGAGCGAATTTTTGTAGAGGTAGTCCTTCTCCCCCATCCCCCAGCCGTGGTCGGAGGTGAAAACGATAATAGTGTTGTCCTTCAACGAGGAGGACTCAACGACCTTGAGAACCTCTCCCACGAGGTCATCCACACTAGCTACAGAGGCGAGATAGGCTTGGATGAACTTGCGTAGAGCCAGCTCCCGATCTCCCTTGAAGGACTTGATAAGGGAGGAATACATCTTATGCCCACGATCGTCGGAGCGGTCATCACTGCCTGGGGCGAGGGTGTGCTTGAACGTATCCTCCACGTCCCCGGGGCGGATCTCCGGAAGCTTGATGGACTCAAGAGGGAAGAGGTCGAAATATTTCTGCGGAACAATCAGAGGAGTATGGGGGCGGATAAACCCAAGACCCATCAGGAAGGGCTTCCCGGAAATCGCCAGTTCCCCAAGTTTCTTGACTGCCCAAGCCGCATTAAGTTCGTCCCCGGTAGGGTCCCGGTCGGTCTCCGACTGATATTTCAGCTCACGCTTGCCAGCCCAGTTTCCGGTGCGCCATGTAAAGTGGGTTCCCTCCAGATTCCGCAGGGGCCCGAAGGACCCGTCCACCGCCCCGAAGTCGTCCCGGAAGGGGCTCGGAATATCCGGGTGGGCCACGTCCTTTTTCTGCCCATCATTGGCAAAGGGCCCATAGTCGGAGAGATAGCCAAATTCAGACCATTGATCCCGTCCCCGGTTGTGCATCACCTTGCCGGTGCCAAGAGCATGATAGCCGTGGTGCCGGAAATGAGCCATCAGGGTCCGCGAGTTCTTCAGGACCTCGTAACCGTCCCAGTGGTCGAAGCCGTAGCAGCCCGAGGTATGGGGGTAGAGCCCGGTAAGAAAACTGGCCCGTGATGGATTGCAGATTGGGATATTGCAATGGGCCTGGGTGAAGGACACTCCAGACTCGATCAGCCGGCGAATATTGGGTGTCCGGGCCTGCGGATGGCCCCCTAGTGTTTCAATGTAATCGTTCAGGTCATCACAAACGATAAAAAGCACGTTCGGCTTGTCTTTCGCGTCAGCCTCCAGAGCCGCATGAAGGAGAAGGGGAGGAGCGAGTGCCAGAATGAGAAGGCGGGGCAGGAGATGCATGTATTTCTTCGAGGAGAAGGTTGTAGGCAACGGGAGGACGGCCCCCGAGAGATACCCCTCTTGTAGCAGAGTGCAAGCAAGGGGGCTGTAATAAGAGAATCGATTAGCGAGCCCTGATTCTTGTCGCTACCTCGGGAGACTGCTAGTCTTCCGTAATGCCTTTCCGCTCCTTGCCCCTCTCTCTCATTCTGGCCCTCGCTCTTCCCTCCCCGGGCGTCAAGGGGGCCAGACCGGGATCCCCACACCCGTCCCATCCGGACTATAAGCTGGTCTGGCAAGACGAATTCTCCGGGAACAAACTCGACCGGAGCAAGTGGCGCGCGGTAGATGATCCCACTCACGGTGCCTATGGTCACGGGAATGGAGAAGCTCAAGCCTATCTCGATGCCGAAGGACGGACCTTCCGGGTAAAAGAGGGTCACTTGACCATTACCGCCCAACATGATCCCGGGGCGGTCTACCCGCTGCGAGACAAGCCAGGTGGACCAGTGACAAAGAAGACGAGCGGCCAGGACTTTGCCTCCGCCAAATTGACCACCGAAAAACTCCACTCCTTCACCTACGGCATCGTGGAGGCCCGGATCAGGAATCCGCTCGCTGACAGGGGTGGGAAAACCGCAATCCCGGTTTGGCCTGCCTTCTGGATGCTGCCCGAGACCTCCACTGCTCCTTACGACGGATACTGGGACAAGACCGCCCTCAACGAGAAACGCGAATGGGCCCGCAGCACATGGCCCTACAGCGGAGAAATCGATATCATGGAAATGTCCGGGCGGGCCACCCGCCTCTACCACGCGGGGGCAGTCTACCATACCAGTGCCAAGAGGTGGACCGTTGGCCACATCGGATGGTATTCCCACTACCGGCGCTATGACGGCGCCATCGATCCAAAACAATGGATCGCCGATCAAAAGCTGGATGGCTCCCTGCAGCCCCAGCCCAGCCAGAAGTCCTATGTCTCAGGCTATCATACCTACGGATGTAAATGGACAGCCGAACAACTAATCTTCATGCTCGATGGCAAGGAGTGGGGACCCGGGTTGAAACTCGGCGATCCTACTCGGTTCGGAGGAAAAAAGATCTACCAGAACTATCCCTTCTACCTCATCCTGAACCTTGCCATCGGGGGTAACTACTTCGGGGTCTGGGGGCCGGAGGACCCCGGACCAGACAAGAAGCCCCCTAACGAACTTTACGATTTTACTGAGTTCCCCCAGTCCATGCAGGTTGACTGGGTCCGAGTCTACCAGAAGCCATAGAACTTCAGCACACCCCAGTGCCTCGACTTGGAAGCAAAATCGTCGTAGGGTGCTTTCCCATACCTCTCCAGCATCGTGAACATTCCTGATTTCTGCCGCCGTATCGTCGAGGCTCCCTGGTTCACCGGATTTATCATAACGGTCATCGTTTTCGCAGGCATCCTTGTCGGGATGGAGACCAGTGCTTCCCTGATGGCCGAGCTCGGATCGACAATCGAGGTCCTCAATAACATCGTTCTCTACATCTTTGTGGCCGAGATCGTCCTCAAAATGACCGCGGCGG
>DFWB01000201.1 GCA_002380675.1 Akkermansiaceae bacterium UBA4145 | reverse complement strand
AGCATCTTGAACATATCCGTGAATGGTTGCCTTATTGAGCTCAAGAGCGGCACGGGCGGCAGCGCTAGGGGCTCCGCCCTGATAAATCGTCTGGGCGATGGATGAGGCTATGGACCAGGTAAGATAGGAAGGGTCCAGAGCTCTGCGAAGGTCTGGAGATCCGTTGCCGGCAGAGCCTGTGAGTCGGAGTGAAGGAAGGAGCGATTTTCTGGCGGTGTCAGCCCGCCGGGCGGAGGCATAGATTCTCTCTCGGCCGGCGGCAAGGTCGGGCCTGCGACTGAGTAGGTCTGATGGAAGGCCGGCGGGAACATGGCGCCGCAGGGTGGGCAGATTGGGGGTCGCTTCCAATTCTCCTGACGGGTAACGTCCAAGTAGAAGCTCCAGAGTTCTGGCCGCCTCATCCCTGCGAAGAACCTGGCTTCTGAGGTTGCGTTCAGCACTGGCTACATTGTTTCTGCCGAACTGGACGTCGACAGCGCGAAGGAGGGCTTCGCGATGGCGCCGACTGATCAACGAGAGGCTCTTCTTGAAATCCTGCAGAGTCTGTTCCGCCAAGTCGACTTGCTGCTGGGCCTCGGTCAGGTTAATCCATGCCTTGGCAGTGTTTACTGCCAGTGAAAGCCTCGCGCCCCGGTAGTCGGCGATTGCGGCCCGGTAATCAGCATTATCAGCATCCTCAGAGTCGCGGAGCCGGCCCCAGACGTCGATTTCCCAACTTGCTGCAAAGGACATCCCGTATGAGGAGGCAGAGCTGCCTCCGGAAGATCCTGATCCGTTCAATCTCCTGTTAGCAGTAGTACCGGTGGTGACCTGAGGAAGTCTCCCCGCACGCGCTCTTATGTTGTTTTCGCGTGTTGCCTTGAGACGGTAGGCAGCAGCTCGAAGATCGTGGTTTTCAGCGATGGCCTCACGCACCAAAGTTGTGAGCTGAGGATCCTGGAACTCAGGGAGCCATCCAGTCGAGATTCTATCGTGCTGCTCTCCAGAGGCTTCTTTCCAAAAAGCCGGAATCCCACCCGAGATCAAATCCGAGGAGGTGGCGTCTTTTCCTGAAGGAAGCCCGCACGCCCCGAGGAGCAGGGCGGAAGGGATCGCGAGGATCGATAAGGAGCGCACCCTCGGAGTTTCAGGCCTCTCGGCGTCTCCGGCAAGCCTTGGTTAACAGCAACCTTTCTGCCTGCGGCTTCGCTAAGTGAGTAGCTACGCGCATTGCTCTGCAAGGGGTGAGTAATACTCTGCCTAGGCGAGAGCTTTACGGACTGCGGCGGCCGCATAGTCGCGATTCAATTTGGCAACATTGTCAGCCGATATGGATTTAGGGCATACTGCTTCACACTCGTAGTGGTTACTGCAATTGCCGAAGCCTGCATCGTCCATGGCTTGAACCATATTGAGGGCTCTGCGATCCTTTTCCGGAGCCCCTTGCGGGAGATGGTTAAGGTGAGAGACCTTGGCGCTGACAAAGAGCATTGCGCTCGAATTCTTACAGGAAGCCACGCAAGCCCCACATCCTATGCAGGTCGCGGAGTCGAAGGCGTGATCTGCATCTTCCTTGGTTATGGGAATAGAATTGGCGTCCGGCGCTGCGCCAGTGCGGACAGAAACATATCCCCCAGCCGCTATGATGTTGTCAAAGGCACTACGATCTACGACGAGGTCTTTAATCACAGGGAAAGCTCCTGCACGGAAAGGCTCGATCCAGATAGTGTCACCGTCCTCAAAGTGCCGCATGTGCAGCTGACAAGTTGTTGTGCCCTTTTCCCTGCCGTGCGGTATCCCATTGATGGTCAACGAGCACATTCCGCAAATTCCCTCGCGGCAGTCATGATCGAAGTGGATAGGCTCTCCGCCCTTGTCAATGATTCCCTCATTCACGATATCCAGCATTTCTAAAAACGAAGCTTCAATCGGAATATTTTCAACAGGATACTCCTCAATGTGACCGTCTGAGTTACAGTCTTTCTGTCGCCAGACCTTGAGAGTAAAGTTCATCGCGATCGAATGAGAAGCCTTGGGACAAGGCGGAATCTGAACCCCTTTGCGAATTTCTTCCCGCCGAGGTTACTTATAGCTCCGTATACTAAGCTTAACATTTTCAAATTCAAGCGGTTCTCGGGTAAGTTTCGGCTTTGTTCCAACGCCCGTGTGTTCCCAGGCGCTGACGTGACAGAAATCATCGTCATTACGCTTTGCTTCTCCGGCTTGGGTGCGGCCATCAAGCACTTCTGGATCGTCCGCCTCGAATTGGCTCTCTAGGCGGAAATGTCCGCCGCAAGACTCCTCTCGGTCCAATGCGTCGTGGCAGAGAACTTCGCCAAACTCCAAAAAGTCCGCGACTCTTCCCGCTTTCTCCAGTTCCTGGTTGAGCTGAGCACCGCTGCCGGGAACTCGAACATTTTCCCAGAATTCTTCCCGAATCTCAGGAATTCGTTTTAAGGCGCTCTGCAATCCCTCTCTCGAGCGGGCCATGCCACATTTATCCCAAATGAGGAGGCCCAGCTCCCGGTGGAAGCTATCCACGCTTCTCTTGCCGTTGGTAGTCATCAGGCTGCTCACCCGGGTATTGGTTTCCTCCAGACACCGGGTAAATTCAGGGTCAGATTCAGTCACTGAACCAGGTTCCTGTTCTGCCAGATAGTTGGCGATAGTAGATGGCAGGACAAAATACCCGTCTGCCAACCCCTGCATTAGCGCTGAGGCTCCGAGCCTGTTGGCGCCATGATCCGAGAAATTTGCTTCTCCCGCGACGTGCAGGCCCGGCAGGTTGGACATCAAGTTGTAATCCACCCAAAGTCCGCCCATGGTGTAGTGCACCGCAGGAAAAATCTGCATTGGGGTGCTGTAAGGATCCTCTCCCTTGATCTTCTCATACATTTCAAAAAGGTTCCCATACCGCGCGGAAATAGAGTCAAGGCCGTCTCGCTTGATAGCGTCTCTGAAGTCAAGGAAGACCCCAAGGCCAGTAGGGGCGATCCCGCGTCCCTCATCACAGACCTCCTTTGCAGATCTTGAGGCAATATCTCGCGGAGAGAGGTTGCCAAAGGAAGGGTATTTCCTCTCGAGGTAGTAGTCCCGGTCTTCTTCGCTGATGTCACCAGCGCTTATCTCTCCTGACCGGATCTTTTCGGCCAGATCGACACCGCTGGGGACCCAGATTCGTCCGTCATTCCGAAGCGATTCGGACATGAGGGTGAGCTTTGATTGGTAGTCGCCACTTACGGGAATGCAAGTCGGATGAATCTGAGTGTAGCAGGGGTTCGCGAATGCTGCGCCGCGTTTATGAGCGCGGTAAGCTGCCATTACGTTGCACCCTTTAGCGTTGGTCGAGAGATAGAAGACATTGCCATAACCCCCAGTTGCCAGGACTACGGCGTCAGCAGCATGAGGGGTGACTTCGCCCGTTACCATGTTTCGCACAATGATTCCCTTGGCGTGGCCATCCACCACGACTAGATCGAGCATCTCGGTGCGCGAAAACATCTGGACTCCTCCGTTGGAGATTTCCTTCGAGAGTGCCTGATAGCAACCAAGGAGAAGCTGCTGGCCCGTCTGACCCCGTGCATAAAACGTTCTTTTGACCTGGGTGCCACCGAAAGATCGGTTGTCCAACAGCCCCCCGTATTCTCGTGCGAAGGGCACTCCTTGAGATACGCACTGATCTATGATTCCTACTGAGACTTCGGCGAGGCGATGGACATTCGCCTCCCTCGAGCGGAAGTCTCCACCTTTAATGGTGTCGTAAAAAAGTCTAGAAACAGAATCGCCATCATTCTGATAGTTTTTCGCGGCGTTAATGCCGCCTTGGGCTGCTATTGAGTGAGCTCGGCGCGGGCTGTCCTGGTAACAAAAACACTTCACTCCGTAACCGAGTTCCGAGAGGGTGGCGGCGGCGGCTCCTCCAGCAAGCCCGCTCCCGACGACAATCACAGAATACTTTCTTTTGTTGGTCGGGTTGATGAGCCGAGACTCCATCTTGTGCTTGGTCCATTTCTGGTCAATCGGACCGGAAGGAATTGCACTTTGGAGGTTGAGGGACATCTTTTAAGAAATAGAAGGCGGTTACTGTTTTTTGCAATTCCTAGGTGCGGCCATACCCAAAGAAAAGGATTGCGACGGGAATCGAAAGGAATCCGACCCAGATCAAGAGGGAGTAGGCCCATCCTGCTCGCGTAATGAGAAGTTCACTTTTGCGGGATCGCAGGCCGAGAGTCTGAAAGACAGAGGCAAAACCGTGCGAAAGGTGGGAGCAGAGGATGGTGATCGCGATCATGTAGAACACGGAATTCCCCGTATGGGAAAATCCGTCGATCATCATCTTGTGCACATTGTGGACGTTGCCTTCGTGACCCGGCAAGGAGGTCAGATAGGCAGTGCCGTTGTAATCATTTCCGATTCGAACCGTAAAGTGACTGATGTGATAGATGATGAACGCTAGAACCGTGAGACCACTCCAAATCATCATCCGGGAGGAGCGGCTGGCCCTGTTGGTGGCCGGGTGGCTGTATTTCTGACTGACCGCCCGATTGCGAACCGTTAGCTGGATCGTGAGCAGGACATGAACTACGAGGACGGAAAGCAGGCCAATACGAGCGATCCAGACTACTCCTCCATGCCCCGCATTGTGGAGCCAGAGAGCATATTCGTTGATCGCATCCTTGCCGGCGAACAGGAGGAGGTTTCCGATCAGGTGCCCGGGGAGGAACAACAGAAGAGCAATACCGGTGCCAGCAACCAGGATTTTCTTCCCAATAGAGGAGTCCCAGAAGGAGAGAACCGCACGGGTTAGGGCGTTCATAGGCTGGCACTCTCATCCGAGAGTCTCCACCTCACTATATGACGATCCCCGTGATTAGCAAGCGGTGATCAGTTCTTCCTATCAAGTTTTGCTGGCATTTCCTGCCCGGAGAAAGGGGGTATTCCCGCGGACTTATTCGCCGTCGGCGGGAGGGGTCACCCTTACCGGAGGAGTTGTGACGCTGGGACGCGGCGGTATCGCGATTGGCGGGGAAACCGCCGTAGCTCCCGGTGCGGTAGCGGGTAGCCCTGCGGCAGCGCCACCTTCAGCGGCTTCCTCTTCCTTCTTCTTAACGATCCCGTCGCGAGCTTTATCTAAGCTGCTTATGGAAAAGTTAGCGAATTCATATACCTGCCCCGAGAACACTTTCTCAAGCTCGAGCTTATATTTGAGGTTGTCGAGGGTGGCCTTGAAGAGCTCCTCTGCATTCGCGGCCTCCTCGTCGGTCTCTCCCTCCTTCTTGGTTCTTTGCTCCAGCAGGTTAGCGGTGACTTTTACGGTTCCGACATAGTTTGGAGAGGGTGGGGGAGGTGCGTCCTCTCCGCTCGCTTCCTGCTCCGATGTCTTTGGACTGAGGTCCACCGTGTAGGTAAATCCGTCAAAGGTGGTCAGAACGGCTCTTCTCGCATTTTTCGAGTCTTTAGCCTTCGAGAAGGCCTCCTTTTCGAGCACATCCTCGAACCTGAGCGAGTTAAAGAGGGATTTGAATGAGCCCGTAGCCGCAGTGTCCATTTCTTCGTCTTCTTTCAGATCTCCGGTTGAGAATTCCCCATTTTCGTCCTCTCGGGAAACGGTCCAGCCTAGGAATTCCTTATCGTTGGGAGCGCTAAGGGTGATGCTCTTTAGTTTTGCGACCTCGATGAACTTATAGGAAAGCCAAGAGGTAGGAGTTGCTATTGGCCCCCTGCGCTTATCGGTGTTCTTTGACTCCGCATCGCCTGTTGCCTGGTTGAGAGTTCCAAGCGCCTTCCAGACCCCAGGGTGGTCTCCTTCGCTTCGGACCACAAATCCACGCGGTGCCCGGGAGGCAATTTCTCCAAATTCATCCCCGAGAATAAGATCAACGAGAGTAGATCCATTCCGCCCCTTGACTGAGAGATGCATGCCCCTTGGATCCGCTGGATTAACGACACCTTCTTTCTCCAATTCGGCTTGGTAGGCTTTTGCCTCGTCGGCAGCCTCAGGGGAGAGAAGTCCAATCTGAGCATAGTGCTCTTCCTCAGCGCGTAGCTCGAGGCCGATTTTGAACAGAAAGAGAGATTTCAGGAGTTGCGACACCTCTCCTGGGTTGTCTACAGGGTAATCCTGTCGGTTTGCCACCACCCAACCATTTTCGGTTTGTTTCAGGATCGTTTCATTTTCTGAGTCCTTGATTCGGATCTCAGCAACATCCTCTTCTTTGAAATCCGTGACGAGGTGGTCCCCGATGTTTTCGTTGTTCGCACTGAACCGCTCAGGAGTGTTGAGAAGGATACTCGTAGCGATGATTGCACTGATGGCGGTAACTCCCACCAGTAATAGAAGGCGTTTGTTGTTCATTTTGCTGCCGTTTTGTTTTTGCGGGTGATTCCCACTAGAAGTCCAATGATGAGAACGAGGGCTGGGGTGATGAGCATGTTGGCCCACTCGATGCCATTGATCGTCGCTTGAATCTCCGCACGCTGTTCTCTGCTGATCTTATTTTCTGCTCTCTGCAATTCGCGGATCTCTTTTTCGATTTCCTGAACCTTTTCAATGCTCTCGTCGCTTTGGCCCATAATCATTAGGCCGCCACCAATATCCTTGCCCTCCTGTCCTTCCTGAAGGGTTTGACGGGCCTTTTCCATTAGCCGTTGGTTCTCCGCGCGTTTCGGGGCGGCCTTTGCTGCGGCGTCTTCTCTGATGTCATTGATAACTTCGAAGGGCCTGCCGATGGAGTCTTTGCCCCTGATGGTCATGAGGTCCTGGTCTCCCGCAAGGTTTTCAACCAGATTCATGATGAAATCCACATTGTTGTTGTTGCGTGATGCCCCACGCTCGGCGTCACCCATGAAGTAGTCGAAGAGCATGTCGACGTCAGAAATAATCGCCATGGCGCCTTCCTCAGTCCCTTCCGTCATGTGGTGATCTTCTTCCGCTGGTTCGGCTTTCTCCTCTGCATCAGGCTCTCCGGATGAGTCCTCTGTCGTAGAGTCAGTTTCCGGCTGGGTGGCCTCGGACGTGCTCTCGTCGCTCTCGGAGGGTGCGGGATCGGGTGCCTCGGCGACGACCTCCTCGGTAACAGCGGTCTCTTTCGTAGTAGTGTCTTCACATCCCTGATCCGTGTCCTCGGCGGGTGCTTCGGCGGGTGCTTCG
>DFWB01000361.1:8214-8383 GCA_002380675.1 Akkermansiaceae bacterium UBA4145 | reverse complement strand
ACCTGCTCCGGCAGAGCCGGCAGCAAAGCGTTCTGTCCTCGGATTTTTGGTTCCGCTTCTTCTCGCGGGGGGTGCCCTCGCCGGAGTCGGATCCTTCGCTCCGTCCTCCTTCATGGAGCACTTCACGGTCTTCGTTCTCGCCTGCTTTGTTGGCTACATGGTGATCTGG
>DFWB01000361.1:6429-7909 GCA_002380675.1 Akkermansiaceae bacterium UBA4145 | reverse complement strand
TGGCTACATGGTGATCTGGAATGTGAGCCCCGCGTTGCATACGCCGCTGATGAGTGTCACGAATGCCATTAGTAGCATTATCATTATCGGGGCGCTCATGCAGATCTCCAAGGAGACGCCCGCAATCGTATGGCTGGCTGCGGTCGCGATTCTGATTACGGCCATTAATATCGTAGGTGGATTCGCAGTGACCCACCGGATGCTGGAGATGTTTCGTAAGGACTAGCCTCTAACCGCAACAGGAAATGACTGACCAACTTGCAGACGCTGCCTACCTCGGGGCAATCATTCTCTTCATCCTTGCACTGGGGGGATTGAGTAATCAGGAAACCGCACGCCGGGGAAATTTTTATGGCATGCTGGGAATGTCCATTGCGCTGATCGCCGCGGTTGCTGGAATCAAGGGGAACTACGCAGTTCTCGTTGGAACGCTGTCGCTTGGCGGCGTGGTAGGCTTTGTTCTCGCTCGGCGGGTCCAGATGACCCAGATGCCGGAGCTGGTGGCGATTCTTCACAGCTTGGTGGGGCTGGCGGCCGCTCTGGTGGGCTATGCCACCTTTCTCGATCCTGACGGGCAGCACTATCAAGGAGCTGAGAAAACCATTCACGATATCGAGATTTATCTGGGGATCCTCATCGGAGCGGTGACCTTCTCCGGTTCCGTCGTAGCCTTTGGTAAGTTGAGTGGGAAGATTGGGGGGAACCCGCTTACCCTGCCCGGGAGACACTGGCTCAATCTAACACTGCTGATTGTGACGGTGGCGTTGGGCGTTGCCTTTGTCGGGCAGTCTGCCGAGGGCGGGGGATTAACCCCACTCCTGATCATGACTGTGATTGCTCTCATTTTTGGGATTCACATGGTGATGGCGATCGGTGGAGCGGACATGCCGGTGGTTGTTTCCATGCTCAACAGTTATTCGGGCTGGGCTGCTGCAGCCACCGGGTTCATGCTCAAGAATGATCTTCTGATCGTTGTGGGGGCACTGGTTGGTTCCAGTGGAGCAATCCTCAGCTACATCATGTGCAGGGCCATGAATCGGAAGTTTCTCTCGGTGATTGCAGGCGGGTTCGGAAGCAGTAGTGGTGGAGCAGCGAAAAGTGGAGATGGGGAGCAGGGTGAAGCGGTTTCCATCAGTGCCGAGGAAACGGCTGAATTGATGGGAGAGGCCAAGGAAGTGATGATTATTCCCGGCTACGGCATGGCGGTGGCTCAGGCGCAGCACACGGTCAACGAGATGACGAAGGCTCTACGGGCAAAGGGAGTTAATGTGCGGTTCGGGATTCACCCGGTAGCAGGGCGGATGCCCGGGCACATGAACGTCCTCCTCGCTGAGGCCAAGGTGCCCTACGATATCGTTTTCGAAATGGACGAAATCAACGAGGACTTCCCGGACATTGATGTGTCGGTCGTGATTGGGGCCAACGATATCGTCAATCCCTCTGCTCTCGATGAGCCGGATAGTCCAATCGCGGGCATGCC
>DFWB01000361.1:0-6084 GCA_002380675.1 Akkermansiaceae bacterium UBA4145 | reverse complement strand
GTCACACGATTGTTCTGAAGCGCTCCATGGCAACGGGGTATGCCGGCGTTGAGAACCCATTATTCTTCAAGGAGAATACGCAAATGCTCTTCGGCGATGCGCAGGAAAGCCTTGAAGGAGTTTTGAAAGCTCTGGGATCCTGAGAGAGAGCTCCCCAAGGATATCTGGGTCAAGGTGTCGGCCCTATGGTGCCCGAATGGGAGGGCAGGCGCCGGGTATCAAGACCGATACGCCGGCCGCAGCTGCCTCACACGCATTTCCATAAGTTCTTCCATCGCAGCCACACACAGGGCGGAATTCGCGGGTGCAGAGCTGTGGTCGAGTTTGGCAGACGCCCGGTGCGTCGCACCCGTTCTCGGAAAAACAGTAATCTGCCTCATCGCAGTCAGCGTTGGTATTGCATTGCTCCTCTACTGCGCAGGCTCCCTGACTGACTACGTTTACCCCTTCAGAGGCAGCAACGCACGGATTGCTGTAGGTGTTGCCATCACAACCACAGACTGGATTGAATTCAAACGTGCAGAATACTGGCTTTTCCTGGCACGTTCCCGGGGTGTCACAGCCCTCCTCCGAGAAACAGTAATCGGCATCGTCGCAGTCGGCATTTGTGTTGCATTCGCCTTCGTCTACACAGGCTCCCTCGCTGACGACATTCACTCCTGCCGCGGCAGCCACGCAGGCATTGCCGTAGGTCTGCCCATCACACCCACAGACCGGCCTGAACTCGCGGGTACAGAACTCCGGCTTGGGCTGACAGGTTCCCGGGGCGTCACAGCCTTCCTCGGAGAAGCAGTAATCGGCATCGTCGCAGTCGGCGTTGGTATTGCACTCGTTGACGACCTCACAGACACCCTCGCTGGCGATGTTGACCCCTGCGCCGGCGGCGAAGCATGCATTTCCGTAGGTTTGCCCGTCACACCCACAGACCGGATCAGCTTCAAGGGTACAGATTTCCGGTCTTGTCCGGCAGGTTCCCGGCGCGTCGCATCCTTCCTCGGAAAAACAGTAATCGGCCTCATCGCAGTCAGCGTTGGTATTGCATTGTTCTTCTGCTACGCAGGCTCCCTGGCTGACCACGTTGACTCCAGCAGAGGCCGCCAGGCATGGGTTCCCGTAGGTCCGACCGTCACAGCCACAGACCGGATTGAATTCGCGGGTGCAAAGTTGGGGTTTTTCCTGGCAGGTGCCGGGTGTGTCGCAGCCCTCTTCGGAGAAGCAGTAGTCAGCATCGCTGCAGTCGGCATTGCTGTTGCACCCGCCATCTGCCAAACAGGCTCCTTCTCTGACCACATTGACTCCTGCGGCTGCGGCGGCGCAGGCATTGCCGTAAGTGTTTCCATCGCACCCGCAGACAGGTTGGAACTCAAGGGTGCAGAACACGGGTCTCTCCCGGCATGTTCCTGGGGTGTCGCAGCCTTCCTGCGAGAAACAGTATTCAGTATCACCACAGTCGGCATTGCTGGAACACTCGGGTTGCTCGCAGGCTCCAAGATATTCCACGCTCGCGTTGGCTTCAGCAGCTGCGCAGGCATTGGAGTAGGTTTGCCCATCGCATCCACAGACGGGATCAAAAATTTCGTTACACCAACCACCGGAGCACGTGTCCATGCAGGCTTCAAAGACGGCGTGGACCTGAGAGGGGTCACCCTGGCAGGTGGTGACTGCGACCGCGGCACATTGCTGCAGGCATTCGGAATCGGAGGGCCAATCGATCTCGAGAGCTGCACGTGCGAAGCGAGTGAGGCCAGGTTTATCTTCAGGGTCGGTGGCCATCCAGGTTTGAAGACCGTCCATTGGATCCGAGTCAACAGGTTTTGCCTCAGAGAAGGCAACGGTCTCGGTATCCGTAAAATGGAGGTCGTCCGAGAATTGGAATACGCCGCCGATTGCCGGATCGTCGTCCCGCATCTCAAGGGAGTAGACCATGTTGCCATTTCTGCCGCGATGGATCAGTCCCGGGGAGTTGTCCCTTTGTTTGGGATCCAATCGGCACCAGTATTCCAGCGCGTTACGGCTGGCATCGCCATCTGGGTTGGCCGCTGGGTCTGCAAGTAGCATTTCGCCGGGCATTTCGAAGTTTCGCAGGATCCAGCCAAAGTAGCCTGCTGCTACCTGTGGGTTGTCCTTGTTCCGCTTTTTTCGCCCCAATTGCGGAGGAGAGAGGAGACTGGAGGCAGGCCAGAGAATTCCAGGGCTGCGGGGCGTGAGTTCAGGTTTCCGCTCTCGAGTAGGCCACAGTATCTCGGTACCCGCTTGCAGATTTGCGACCGTGAGAGTGGGCTTAGATCTTGGTGGAGAAGTGCTAATTCGAGCGAGAGTTTCCTGATCGGGAGACAGAAGGCTGAAGTTGCGGGCGAAAAGATCGGTGTAGGTCGCCAAATCCTTGGAAGCACCAATGTTGACTTCTTCCCCGACAATCAACTGGGGAAGGTGGGGGGCGCCAGTGATCTTGCTGTTGGCCTTGAGAACCCGCGATGCAATCTCGATCTGGCGATCAGCCCACGCGCCGTGTTCGGCGATGGAGGAGCTCACTGCCTCTTCCCCAAGAAGCACCCCGGCTGCTATTCGAATGGAATCCGGGTCGATGGAGAGCCGGCGCTCATAAATCTGGGTATCAAGAGCGTTTTTAATTTCTGGATGGGATTTCCAGAGCGAAAGCATGAGCCTCTGGATTTCGGCGGCTTTGGCATCACGGGCGACTGGAAGCTCGATGACCGCAAGTTCGCCCTCGGGGTAGGCTGCGACAATCTGCTGGAGCTGGCCGTGCAGCTTGCGGCAGAACCCGCAGGTATAATCTCCCAGCGCAACAACCGCATGGCGGGCGTGGGGGGAACCGATTACAGGAAAGCTTTCGGGGTTCAGGAGAAACTCGCCACCGTGCAGGGAGATGAAATTGTTCTCATCCTGGCGAGCTCCAGCATCACCGAGAGAAGCCTGCTTCGACTGGTCCGGAGCGGAACCCAGAATCTGGAGGAAGATCAATCCGCCGAGGGCGGGGAGAGCGAAGGAAGTCGGCAGAAAAGGCCTGCGAGGTGTGCTCTCCCAACGCGAGGAAAAGGCCAGGAGAACGGTGCCGGATACCGCAAAGCCATGAGTGGCGCAGCACCACGGACAGAAAGATTTCAGAATCAGGAGTTGGACAGCAGCAAACCAGAGGGCGGCTCCTCCGATCAGAATGGAGAAGGTGCCGCTCAACAGGCGAGAGTGACGGGATGAAAAAAGTGAAAAGAACAGGAGGGCGCCGTAGACCGGAAGTCCCGTAAGGCTGACTGGCAGCCCAAGAACGTATCCCCACTTACTGGACAGAACGTTATGGCATCCGCTTCCTTCACCCGAGCATCCTGCTACCGAGGAGCCACCGAGAGAGTTCCACGCGAGGTAAAGCGAGATCCCAAGGGCAATCCCAAGGAACACGAGACCCGCTATTCTGACTGTTTTGTTGTTTGATCCCATATTCATTCAAGTGGACACGGCTCGATGTCATTTCTTAGGAATTTAGCAGGACCAATATACCCCGTTCGTAGGGGTGCGGCCTCCGCCCTCACCTGAGGGCCGTGTAACAGGAATCAGGCAGAGGATCGAGTGCTTCCTCTGCTTCCTCTGGTAGGATTGGGCCTGAACGTCGTGAAATTTCGGTCAGGGTTCCCTGCCTCCCTTTTATTCCCGAATATTGGGGGCTATCCTGGCCCTGCATCAAGAGAGCTGATGAGGTGAAAAATTAACCGCCCGGCAATCCTCGAATTGTCCAGATTATCTCGGTTGGGTTTTCTCCAGCCAGTTGACGTGCTGCTGGAGGAGCTGCTGAACAAGCTTAGGCTTGGTATTCAGGTAATTGACGGATTCAGGCTTTTCATCGGCCAGGTTCCCGAGAAAGCGCGGTTGGTTTTCGTTCCCGATCAGCTTCCAGTCTCCCTCGCGTACCGCCCACCCATTTCCCCAAGCCCAGTGTAGAGTGCGATGGAGCGATGGTGCGTCTGGCTTGCGGATGAGAGGAAGGATCGAGTGGCCATCTAGTTCTATCTGAGGTTGCTTGATCTTGCAGAGGTCGAGAATGGTGGGAAACCAGTCTGCGGCGGTGATCGCCTGGTCCCGGACCTCCCCCTTGGGCAGCTTGGCGGGATAACTGATGATGGCGGGAACCCGCAGGCCTCCCTCGTAGTAAGAGCCCTTGGCGCCACGCCACTTGCCGGTATTGCCGCCGCCTCCGAAGGCATGGTAGTAGTGGCCCTCTTTCAGGCCACTCTTATGGTTTTTCCGAGTGCGGGCACCATCCTCGGTGGAGTGACCGTTGTCGCTCATGAAGATGACGATGGTGTTTTCGCGGAGCTTGTGTTCCTCGAGTTTGTTGAGGATCTGTAGCATGCGGTCGTCAGTGGTGGAGATCATGCGGGCATAGGACTGTCGTGGCATAGGCAGGTTCTTGTATCGCGCTTCAAACTTTTTGTCGTGCTGCTCGGGGTAGTGAGGAATGTTGAAAGCGGCGTAGAGCAGGAAGGGGCCATCCTTGTTCTTGTCGATGTAGTCGAGAGCCCGCTCGGTCATGAGATCTGGGAAGTAGGCATAACTCTTGAAGATTTCGACATTGTCCTCGTAGAGGTCATGGAAGCCCGGCCCGTGCAGAAAGAAGTGGTTGTAGTTGTCGATGAATCCGCCGAGGTGCCCGAAATGGTGGTCGAAACCCTGAGCCAAGGGACCGTGTCCTTCCTTGGCTCCCAGATGCCATTTCCCAAAAATGGCAGTGGCGTAGCCTGCTTTCTTGAGAACCTCCGCGATGGTGATCTCAGAAGCCGCCATGTTCCGGTTCTGGCTGTCACTGCCCTTACGATCTCCCTGGGTCCAGTGGACTACCCCGGAGCGCTGTGGATGGCGCCCCGTCATCAGGAGGGCCCGGGCCGGACAACAGACCGTATGGCTGTAGGCCTGGGTGAAGCGCACCCCAGTCTCGGCGAGGCTGTCCATTGCCGGGGTGTAGAGATCTGTCGACCCATAGCAGTTCGCGTCGAGGGTACCTTGATCGTCGGTAAGAAAGATTACGACATTGGGAGGAGCAGCGAAAAGGAGAGGGGCGAGGGCAACGGTAAGGAGTAAGGGAAGAATGAGCTTCTTCATTGGTGCTGCACGGTCATAGCGGCAAAGTGGAATAAAATCCGCAACTATTGACTATTTTGTCACAATAATATTCTCCAGCTCACTTGTGGAAATGAGTGCCAGATCTCCTATAGTCTGAGAGTAAAAGAGTTACTCGTCGTTCCAAAGAAAACGGGGCTCCATGTTCATGGAGCCCCGTTTGTTGGATGGAGGAGATAAATTGTTTTTTTCAGGCCTCCTCAGCCGGAGGAGCTGCAGCAGCCGATGCTCCTTGATACTGGGCACTGCCAAAGGCGAGGATCATCAGAACAATCGGGAAAAGCGGAATTAAACCAGCGGTGAACCCTCCTCCCTTGCCAAATTGTTTCGACAAGTCGCAACACATGATGAAGCACATCGCGAGGACCGAGATGGTAGTGAGGATTGGGATTGGTGCAATGAGCCAGAATACGATTCACCAAACGGGACGTTTATGGACTTCTAGTAGAACAATGTTGGAGGCAAGAAGCATAAAAAGCATTTGTGTGAGTCGAATCAGCGGGGTCTGCTTCGACCACTCGCCTTGAATTCTTCCAATTTTGCCTTGAGGGATTGTGCGATTTCGGACTTTTCAGCTACGAGGTTGATCGTTTCGCCGGGATCGGTCGCAAGGTTGTAGAGTTGTCCCGGGGTCTCGGGAGCAGAATCCGGGAGGGCATATTTCTGGAGCCCGCCGCGATAGCGGTTACCCCCGGAGCCCTTGTGGTCGAGGTATTTCCAGTCGCCGGCCCTGATGGCGAGGGCGAGGCTGATGGTCTGGTGAAGGGTATATTCCCGGACAGGTTTGTTTGCCTCTCCGAGGAGAACAGGCAGCATGTCGAAGCTATCTTCTGCGGCATCGACAGGAAGTTTGGTTCCGGTGAGGGCCGCGCAGGTGGCCATCAGGTCGGTGAGGCAGACGGCCTGCTCACTACGTGAACCCGCCTTGATCCTATCGGGCCAGCGCGCGATCATGGG
>DFWB01000118.1 GCA_002380675.1 Akkermansiaceae bacterium UBA4145 | reverse complement strand
CCGAGGTAGCGGGTGTTGATGGCTGGGCTCCTAAGAGCGGCTATCTGTCCCGTCTGAGTGTTGAGATTCAACTTAGGCACCACCGGCTTGAAGCCCTTGGGCGCCACCCGGTAGATCGTCCCCGAAAGGGTACGATCCGAAGTCCCATGTCCTCCAACCCGTGGATCAAACCAGTCCGCCACATAGATCGCTCCATCCGGCCCAACCGTCACATCAGCTGGTCGAAACCACGTATTGAGATCACGGTTTGACCGTCCCTTAAAATCCGCACCGGCCCACTTGCGCTCGGGATTCGAGGTCATGAACTCCGTGCGCTCCATCTTAAATCCCGCTTCTTGAAGTTCTGGCTGGTATCCAAAGATGACATTCTTCGCGGACTCACAACTGAGAAGAAGACCGTTATACTTTTCTGGCAAGGCGCCGTTCTCGTAGAACGTAATTCCGGTCGGCGCTCCCCCTCCGTAGACATCTCCCGGCGGCATACTCCCCGGGTCCTCTTGTCGCCACTCGGCTGTGGGAGTATCTTGTCCCGGGCGCCGATCCGCTCCCCATGAGCGTAGTCCGTCATTGGAGGCGAACCCTGCATTCCCATATTCCATCACCCAGCTGGTTCGGCAGGCCGGAGGGTCGTCGTTGTCATTCTGGAACAGATCTCCGAGGGAGGTAATGATCTGCTCATAACTATTGCGATAATTGTGCCCAATAATCTCACAATGAGAGCCATCGGGATTCATGCGCACCGAAAAACCACCCAGGTAGACGTGGCCATCATCGCTCTTATGCCCTGCGACCTGGCGCATCGAATACGGACTCCCAATCCTGAAGGTCCTGTTGGAGCGATCCGTGAACTGGGCCCCCATGTTTCCTTGATTGAAATACCATTTGCCATCGGGCCCAGCGACCACCGAATGGAGGCTATGGTCATGATTTTTCCCGTTAAATCCCGTCAAGAGCACTTCCCTTTTATCCTTAGCGGCATCAAAGATCTGGTTACGGTCGACATCCGTATAAACAAGCAGATCGGGCGGCTGCGAAACCACCACCACATTATCGAACACTGCGACGCCCAAGGGCGACTGAAGTGCTTTCTCCTGCACAAACACATGGGACTTATCCGCCTTGCCATCACCATCCGTATCTTCGACGACCATAATTCGATCCCCTTCTCCATCTCTCCGTGCACCCCGGTAGTTTACTCCCTCCGCGACCCACGCCCGGCCATGATGATCGAAGTCCATATTGGTCGGGTTTCTGAACAAAGGTGACTGGGCCCATACGGTGACTTCCAAATCCTCGGGCACGACGAAGCGCTCTACTGGCACCTCAGTTTCTTCTCCGGTTGCCGAATTGCCGGCACCCGGTTTCTCATTAAAGACAAGAAAGCGCACGCTACTTGTCTTTCCTCCCTGCTGCCCAACTCCACCCCGGTCCAGCCCTCCTCCGGCCACCAAACGATGATAACCTTCTGGCACGTCATAGATGATCGTCGAAGGAGCATGGGTTCCTATTCCGTTGGCGACAGGCTTTCCATCTACTACCATCGGTTGCCCTCCTGCACTCCGGTTCATTTTCACGCTCCCCCATCCTGCGAAGGCCGCCTTCCATTTCAGATCCGTCAACTTCAGGGTTCCCTTGGGACCGACTAATCGAGGTTCGATCCAATCTGCCCAGTCACATCCGTAGCCATCCCCGGTTTCATCCACCACGAGAAAGAGAGAGCGAGACCCCTTCAGATCGACATCCATGGAGACCGCGTGCCCCGGGGTTTCAGCAGTAACAATCGGACTGATATACAGAGGCTTCGCTTTCTCGGCAGCAATCGTCGCCTCGGCCACCAGAAATAGGATGGGTAATGACCAGAGAGAGGGTTTCATCTCCCCAGCTTGCAGACCAGAGACTCACGCGCAAGCTCGCGCTCATTGGCAGGCAGGTTGCCTTGGTCATCTATATCGGTGATATCCGCTTCCATTCGGGCTTGGCGCGGTTCGCAAGCCCCCCCAGCATCAGGCATGCGAGTCGATGGCCAGACCTACCGGACCGTTTGGAGTGATCACTCGCGACGCCTTGTTCATATCATTGACCAGCGTCACCTCCCCTGGGACTTTTGTATTGAGAATCTTGCCTCTGTAGAGTCCACAGCGACAGCGATCCGCGACATGCATGTCCGAGGAGCAGGCTGTATAGGAGTCCTCGCAGCCTACGGAATGTGGCTGGCCGCGCACGAGGCTCAGGGCAGCATAGAGCTTCTCCGAACACTCGCTAACGCCCTTATTGAGACCAGACCCACCGCGCGGAATCTCGCTTGGGCCGTCGAGCGCCAACTCGCTACGATCTCGAGCGTTTCGCCGCAGGACTGGGAAAGCGCCTCGCTGGCTTCTGCTGAGTCCATTGCCGATGAAGATGCCTTATGGTGTGAACAGATCGGGCAGCACGGACTTCCCCTTCTCTCCGCGATTCATGCAGAGAAGTCGACCGAGGAACCCGTGCAAATTTTAACGCACTGCAACGCGGGGTGGTTGGCATTTTCCGACTGGGGCTCTGCGACAGCCCCAATTTATGCGGCTCATCGCGCCGGGATTCCAGTTCACGTCTGGGTCGATGAGACGCGGCCGAGAAATCAAGGAGCCCGCCTTACGGCCTGGGAGCTTCAGAACGAGGGTGTTCCGCACACCATCATTGCAGATAATGCGGGTGGACACCTCATGCAGCACAACAAGATTGATATCGTAATTACGGGAACCGATAGAACCACCAGCAGGGGTGACGTAGCCAACAAGATTGGGACGTATCACAAGGCCCTTGCAGCCTCTGATAACGGGATTCCTTTCTACGTAGCCCTCCCTTCCTCTACCTTTGATTGGCGTTGTGAAGATTCCCTTCGCGAGATCCCTATCGAGGAGCGCGACGGCTCCGAGATCGCCTATGTCGAAGGAAGAACACGCGAGGGAGCGCTGGAAGCGGTCCAAATCGTTAACCCGAACTCCCCCATCCTCAACCCTGCCTTTGACGTCACTCCTGCCCGCCTCATTACAGGCCTGATCACCGAGCGCGGAGTTTGCAATGCCGACCAGGAATCGATCAACAAACTCTTCCCCGAGGATTCAAGGGTCTAAGATCTCTCCAAAAAGACGATTCCCCCTACATCTTGCCGACCGTCATGCCATTACGAGGATCCTAAGTCTCTTTCTCTTTGGAAGCGGCGCCCTCGTATCCAATGGCAAAGTAGAGTAAAGTAAGAAGGCACATCGCGGCGAGACTCGCCCAGTAAACCGTCCACCCTCCCAGGCCTCCTACCACCATCAAATCGTAAAGCTCCCAACAAAGCAGAGTCCCCACCAATGAACCTAGACCCATGGACGCGAAAGTCACAAGGGCCTGAACCTGAGCTCTGAAGCGTTGGTCGACCCTCCTGTTGAGAAAAACTCGTCCAGTCTCGAAGAAAAACGTCCAGCAAATCCCATGGAGGGAAAGGCCGACGAGGATCCACAGGTAATGAGGGATTGCCCCACCCATCGCGAAGAGACTGTACCGAACAACCGCGCAGCCCATTGCCACCAACAGCAGAGTTCGTATTCGCACCCGTTTCAGCCAATACCCCATCATCAGGAACGCCACAATCTCGAACACCTGCCCAAGAGTCATCCCCGCTGCAACCGAACGAAACCCCAGATCACGAAGATGAATGGGGGTATGCATGTAAAACGCCGCGAGCGGAACTGACAGGAGAAACGTGGTGATAAGGTAGACTCTATGATCGCGATTCCTGAAGATGCTTAATGAGTCCAGGCCAAGCGCACTCTTCCAACCCTTTGAATCATTGGCCATCGGAGGGGTGTGAGGGAGGAGAAAGGCACAAAGGCCGGCCACCACCCGTATGGCGAAGGCCACATCTCCAACTCTTGTCGAGGAATCCAATCCGAACCAGCTGACAGCCAGCCCCACTAGCACCCATCCGACAGCACCCCACACCCTGTAGAACCCAAAGCTTCTCTGCTCATCCTCTAGACTATTCAGCGCGATTGTCGTGAGAAGGCCCCACGCAGGCGCGGAGATCAGAGCGTTGATCATCATGAAAAGCAGAAACAGGTTTGGCCTGCCTGCCTCCAAGGCTCGAAACGCCGCCCATAGGAACACTGCCCCGCCGGTAATGATATATCCGACTAGCTTCTCGGCCGGAATTCTCTGATCCGCGCGTGCACTGAATAGAAGGGGCGAGATCATCCCCGCAATAGGACCAACCAAAAAGGCCCACATGGTTATCCGGTTCCATCCCTGAGCCTCGAGAACGTTGGAGAGCACAGGAAGCCACGCACCCGGAGCTGCAGCCAAAAGACAAAAGACCACCGCAATCCAATAGCGATGTCCAACAATGCCAGGGCGAAACACGGCGGGAGTATCGGGGGGAAACCTCCGCTGTCGAGCGCTCAATAAACATGGTGGGCCCGGCGGGACTCGAACCCGCGACCTAACGATTATGAGTCGTCAGCTCTAACCACTGAGCTACAGGCCCCTCTCGAGGCAAAAGGAGCATACACAGGGAGAAGATTTGGGAAAGCCTTGTCACTGAGAACCATCTTTCTGCAGGAATCTTGGCCATTCTCTACTACTGTTACATGCCCTTTTTGGTCCCTGATGCATGACTCGACCAATCGACAATTGCTGAATAGTCGAAAACCCATATCCTCTTGCTGGCAGATGGCATCCAAACTCTTTAGCGGGCTACAAGTCCTCTTCGTAGTCGTTCTTAGCGGTTCCGGGGCTGTTTATGCGCAGAATGAGCTGACCAGATCCGTCACGGTCGACGGCATCCAGAGGCAACTCCTGGTGTATCT
>DFWB01000212.1 GCA_002380675.1 Akkermansiaceae bacterium UBA4145 | reverse complement strand
GATCCGGAAGAACCCGGTGGATAAGGGTGAAGTAGTGGTGGCTGCTTTTACGGGGAATTCCATCCACCCAGCTCATGGTGGAGATATCTCGAGGAAGGATATCATCGAAAACGTGAAGAGAATTGACGCTGATGTGCTCTTCTTCGCCGGAGACCAGGTTTACGATCACTTCAAGCATTATGCGGGATGGCTGAAGTTTGGTCGGGATTTTGGCGAGATCATCAAGGACCGACCAACTCTTTGCCTGCCCGACGATCACGATGCCGGGCAGCCCAATCTCTGGGGAGAGAGTGGCAAGGTATCGACTCTCGGAGGTGCATCGGACGGGGGATATGCCCGGCCGGGGGTTTATGTTCAGGAGGTCGAGAGAGCGCAGACCAGTCATTTTCCTGATCCCGTGGATCCCCACAAGATTGGGCAGGGGATCGGAGTCTGGTTTACCAACCTGAACTGGGGAAACGTGGATTTTGCCATCCTCGAGGATCGTAAATTTAAGACTGGTCCCGCCGGGCGCGTTCCCAAGCAGGGTCCTCGACCAGACCATATCCGTAATCCGGAATATGATCCTGCAAGTGTTGATGTGGATGGGGCTATCCTGCTGGGTCAGCGCCAACTGAAGTTCCTCGACCGCTGGTCACAGGATTGGACCAACACGGAGATGAAGGTCGCTCTCTCGGCTACAATTTTCTGTGGAGGAGCGCATATTCATGGCGGTGCCAATGGACGACTTCATGCCGATATGGACTCAAACGGCTGGCCTCAGTCGGGTCGGAGCCGAGCTCTTTCGGCACTGCGGAAGGGCTTTGCCTTTCATTGTGCTGGAGATCAGCACCTCGCGACGATTTTTCACCATGGGCTGGAGAATCATCGAGATGCGATCTGGTCGTTTTGTGTGCCATCAATCGCTAATTTATACCTGCGGTGGTGGGAGCCACTTAAACCCGGGGCGAACCGTGAGGCTGGTGCTCCCGACTACACCGGGGATCACCTCGATGGCTTTGCAAACAAGGTCACGAACTATGCCGCTGCTAACCCAGAGAAAAAGCCAGCTGGAAAGCTTCTCAACACCCGTTCTGCCGGGTTTGGTGTTGTCAGGCTGAATACAAAGAAGCGGGAAATTACCATGGAGTGCTGGCCTCGAAATGTTGACATCACTGATGCCGCGGCCAAGCAGTATGCGGGATGGCCCCGGACGATCTCGCAGTTTGATAATTACGACCCTCCCTCCTGGGGTAAACTCGGGGAGATAACCTTCGATGTGGAGAATCCTGTAGTCCAGCTCATTGATGATCTCTCCGGTGAGATTCTTTACACCGTAAGGGCTCATGGAAAGACCTTCAATCCGGGTGCGCCCAAAGGGAGGTCCTTCACGGTTAAGGCCGGAAGGAATCAGCCTTCTACTGTCATTCTGGAGAAGGCTGAGGTGGGTGCAGGTTCTCGTGCGATACGCCTTAAATGACAGGTCGAGGGTAATCAGCGAGAGGAGGCCTGCACCGAAATTTCGACGGCTTTGCTGGTCGGGGTATTAGATTCCCGGGCAGTGGAGTCGATGGGGACAAGTGGATTGGCTTCGGGAAAATATGCAGCAGCGCTGCCGCGGGGAATGTCGTATGGGATGGCGTAGAAGGACTGCACGGTGCGCTGCTCTTCCTGCCAGTGACTGGTGATATCAATGAGACTTACTGGCGCAATGTTCCTGTCCTTCATATCGTCTGGATTCATGAAGAGAACCCGGCGCCCGAGTCCAACCCCCCGATAGCGATCGTTGAGACCATAAACCGTGGTGTTGAACTGATCGTGGCTGCGCAGGGTCTGCAGAATGAGGTGCCCCTCGCTGACCTCGAATTGCTCGAAGGCCGCTGCGGAGAAACAGGCCTTTCCATCTGGAGTGTCCCAGCTTCGCTCTTTCGCTCCGTTGGGCAGATAGAAGCCCCCATCTTTCCTCGCTCGCTCGTTGTAACTCTCGAATCCAGGCACCACGCGTTCGATGGTTTCCCGGATGTGATCGTAATTGTCGCGAAACCGCTGCCAGTCAATCGAAGTTCGCTCAGCGAGAGTAGCCTCGGCCAGGCGGGAAATGATGTATGCTTCAGATCGTAATGCAGGGGAGGCTGGTTCAAGAGTACCCCGAGACCTTTGGACAACTCCCATGGAGTTTTCACATGTGACGAATTGAGGGCCGGATTTCTGTTCGTCATGCTCTGAGCGTCCCAGACAGGGGAGGATCAGTCCGATGTTGCCCGTGTGAAGGTGCGAGCGGTTGAGCTTGGTGGCAATGTGAGCGGTCAGGCGACAATTCTCCAGAGCGGCAGAGGTGAAATTCGTATCCGGTGCGGCCTGTAGAAAATTGCCTCCGAGGGCGAGAAATACCTGCCCCGGGTTCCGGTGCATGGACAGGATGGCGTTGACGGTGTCATGGCCATGCTCCCTCGGGCATCTGATGCCGAATTCTCTATCGAGAGCGGCAAGAAAGGCTTCCGGCATCCTTTCGAAAATCCCCATGGTGCGATCTCCCTGCACGTTTGAGTGTCCCCGAACGGGACAGAGCCCAGCGCCTGGTCTGCCGATAGCGCCAAGTAAAAGGTGGAGGTTCGCGATTTCCCGGATCGTGGCTACCGCGTTACGGTGCTGGGTCAGGCCCATCGCCCAGCAGGTAATGAGCTTTTTTTCTCCACGCAGAATTGTATCCGCGAGTTTTTCGATCTCCGCGCGGGAGATGGAGCATTTATCGGTCAGGTCATCCCAAGATGC
>DFWB01000022.1:508-13001 GCA_002380675.1 Akkermansiaceae bacterium UBA4145 | reverse complement strand
TCCATCAGGAATCTCATCGGGAGGAATTGTTCCATGCCATACTCGGCACCACGCGTGAGCATGGCTTCCCCGTAAAAGCCATTCTCCATCATCGTTTTTTTCCTGTCCGGAATACCCGACACAATAACGAGCAGGGATTCCAGCCTCGCGAAGGAGCAACACCGCCGCAGTGGCATAATACTCGCAGTGACCGACCCTTGTGTCAGAGAGAAACCTCGCAACAGCCGAGCTCTTCTGGCTGGGGTGCTCACTCCTCAGGAACATGCTGTAGGTGAATTCGCTACTGAAAAATTTATCCCTGATGACCTGAACGGCCTTGCCCGCGGAAAGGCCTCGAAGTCCCCATGCCTCGCAAACATCGCGAATACCCTCCCGCGCGGGATCTTCCACCCACTGCTCATTGGTGTCGAGACGCCCGGGAGCACGCTCGGCCAGAGGGACCTGCAAATCACGCTCTGGATCAGGTAATGCTTCATGCAGAGGGCGTCCTCCAACGAAAACCTCGAAGGAAGCGACTCCGTGATCAGGATTTTCGAGGCGGACAGTGCCCAGAGAATTGACATCCACCCCTCCGTCCGTGACCTGAAGTCCGGAAAGTCTTTGTGCATCATCCGGAAGTGGAAGAGGCGTTTTAGTATCGACCTTCCCTTTAACGGTGAGTCTGCGCCGCTTGTCTGGATCCCTTACAAACTCCTTTTCGTCAAAAGCAAACTCACGAGTCCCATCCTCTGATACCCGGTCCCACAACGGCTCGTAGTCTCCCTCCCTCTTGTTGACTTCACTGCTCTCCTGCTCACTCTTTCCCTTGGCTTTCATCCCTCTCCCTCCGCCATCTCCACCTCTCTCAGGGATCGGCCGATGCCACCACTGGGCATCCGAGTAGTGGTTGTAGACTGCTTCCCTGAAAAGACGTGGCTCCTCCATCGGAGCCTCCTGCACTCGCCACCGGATTCCCTTGGACTGCTTAAGTGTTCCGAGCTTTCCAATCGCGGTCTGGGATAGGTCTCCGGAGGTGAACCCTCCTCCCATCCGGCTGTAAGGGCTATCGAGGCGCAGCCACAAGGCCTTCAGACCAACCGAGCCTCCTGCCCCAAAGATGACAACAAGGAACAGTGCAATCACGGTTCTGGTTGGCCTCAACCGGCTGACAGAGCTGGCAAAAAACAAGGATGCCGCCATCAGTATCCCTGCCCCCGCAAAAAAAGCTATCTCGTCAATTCGAGTCATGGCTGAAGCAACCATGACAAAGCACAGATAGGGGTAGCCGATGTGAACCTGAATTGGTCGCACATTCCGACCTGCCTTCCGATCAATCAGCATCTTTCGCCTGGCCACTACCGAAAAAGTATTGAGCGGCATAGTCGACTCCGTAGCGTAATTCTGGGCAAGAATCACCGGCAACAGGCACACCGGCACCCACTCGAGAGCCTCAAAAAGAAAGATCGGACTCGCACTCTCCAGCCAGACCCAGACAGAGGCAACCAGGCCCATCCCAATGGAAAGATACCAGGCGCGAACAAAACCACGCTCGCCAAATTTCCAGCGAAGGTCTGTCCATGAGCGCGCCTCGACCAGAAGAGCACAGAGAAGTCCAATTACCGGATGACCCGTCACCCCACCCCAGAAAAGCAGAGCCCCACCCTCCAGAATTCGGGGTGGCTCATGAAAGTGTCGGAGATTATCCTTCATAGCTGGAGTTTCATTAATTCCTCCTCGATTGCCGGCGGCTCAAGCAGGTGATGACGACAGGGCATTGGCCTTTCCTCGGTTATAGCACGGACGTCCGAGGCATCCCTGCAGAGGATCAGAGCCGTCATTTCCAGCCCCGTCATCGTCAGGCGTCTCAGAAAATCTGCCCGAGCGAGGCTCCACCCCGTAAACACCACGATCCCTGCGGTCAGCCTTTCGCGGTGACTTATGATGACCTTCTCCAGATCTTCGAGACGTTCCTCCGGTTCTCCCCCAATCTCCGCGAGAGCCTTCATGATGTTTTCCGACCGGCCTACCCCCTGCCCTTCCCGAACGACAACGGCCTCATCTTTCATCGTAACCAGATCCAGCGTATTATGCCTTGTGTCCATAGCCCTCGCAAAGGACGCCGCCACGGAAATGGAATCCTCGAGAAGATTCTCGTCTCCATGCTCCACAAAATTATCGAGGATCAGCGCATAGTGCGGCAGGGACACATCCTCAAATTCTCTCACAATAGGGCGCCCGGTTCGTGCCCAGCCCTTCCAGTGAATTCGGCGCATGGGGTCTCCACTCCGATAATCTCGAAGCCCGAGGAAGTCCCCTGATTGTCCGGCAGTATTTGAAAGAACATCTCCACCGTGCTCGAAACACGCCTGCCCTGAAAATTTTATGGGGGCCAGACGGTAGTAGCGCGGGAATACTATAACACTATCATCCCCACTAAGCACTTTACGACAGCGCTGAAACAAGCCCAGAGGATCAGGCAGGCGCAGTCGAAGGTCACTTAGTGGAATGAGACCACGTTTTCGTGGAAGGAGCTCCATTCTCACTCTCACGGAATCACCAGGACCAACCATCTTTTGGCCACTTCCTCTTCCCCCTTCAAAGAGTAGCCGTCGTTCAAGTAACCAACGCCATCGGTAATATACAAAGAACCGGTCAAAAGCGTTTCTTCGTTCCTCGCCAGGCTCTCCGATCCGCGCAAAACTCAACAGGCTTGGTCTCGCATCTGGAGGCCATTCATCGAGAAAAAATCCCCGCAGCGCATGCCGCCCTCTGTTTGTGACTGTCACAAAATAAGAAAAGCTCTCTCCGACCGTCGCATATCTTGGCAACTCCCGCTCCACTGTTAAACGTCCGCGACGACACCAAGCCCATCCCAGCGAAACCGCCAATGCGCCCAGAATAAGAGAGAACAGCTGGTAAAGAGTCGATTTGGAGAAGTCCACGCCAAGAATCGCAGTAAGGAGGAGTAGAGAAAGAATTCCCCAGCCTACAGGAGTAACCCTGCGGTTGAAAAACAGTGAGACGATCGACCCCCGGGAGTAACTCCGATAGAGAGCACGATAGAACCATGAGACCTTGGGTGCCGCTGGGGCGGCAGTGTTACGGCGACTCATTGACTACCCTCTTTTCTCTGAAGCCAGACACCATCTCAGGAGGGAACCGGAATACTCTGGAGTAATTCTTCTACAATCACACGGCCAGACCGCCCGGAGTATTCTGCCTCCGGTTCAACCACTAGCCGGTGGGCGATGACATCAACTGCAAGCTGCTGGATTGTCTCTGGCACAACAAAATCACGCCCCTCAAAGAGAGAGAGAGCTTGCGAGACTCGCATAAGAGCAAGAGAGGCGCGGGGGCTGGCTGCCAATCGGACCTCCTTGCATCCTCGGGTCGCAGAGACCACCGCCACTATGTATTCCTTGATCTCCTCTGTAATTCGAACCTCGCGTGCCGCAGCTACAAGTCCCAGCAACTCTTCTCTGGTCAAGGCAGGCTCATGGCGGTCAAGAGGGTGGTCATGTGTCTGACTGGAGATTATAGCCACCTCCTCCGGGGCAGCCACGTAACCAAGAGCGCACTGCATCGTAAATCGATCCATCTGAGCCTCTGGAAGGGGATAGGTCCCCCGGAACTCCACCGGGTTCTGTGTAGCCACTACAAAAAAAAGCCCATCCATTTTATAGAGCTTACCATCTACAGTCGCCTGACCCTCCGCCATGGCCTCCAGAAGTGCACTCTGGGTCCGTGGCGAAGCCCTGTTGATTTCATCCGCGAGAAGGATATCGGTGAATACAGGCCCCGGCATGAAACGAAACTCCCCACCCTTCTGATCATACACGGAAACACCGAGTACATCCGAAGGAAGCAGATCAGGGGTGAACTGAATCCGTGAAAACTCTGCTCCACCAACCGAGGATGCTATGGCCTTGGCAAGAGTGGTCTTCCCAGTTCCCGGAAAGTCCTCCAGGAGGAGATGCCCTCCCGAAACGAGGCACCCTAATACTCTCCGGACCACAGGGCCATGCCCCACGACGACTCTCCCAACGGACTCCTCCAATCGGCGGGCGGCTTTAAAAGCCTGCTCAAAACCACTACGGCTCAGGGCTCCTGGTCCATCGTGTTGCTCGTCATCCATGCGTCCAGATCAGTCTTACTCCGTGCAACATGTCTCTCAAAAAGCAATCGCACAAGAGCGCTCTCCTCTTCCTCAAGGAACAGGTCGATACGTTCCCAAACCCTCTCATTCAGGACTTCACGACCTTTATTTGTTGCGAGACGCAAACCCACATCTACCACGATGCGGGGACCCTCCCCGGTAGCGACCAGAAGATACATGGGATAACTCGGACTACTTCCCGGCCCAGAATCAACCCGGAGGGTGACTGCAGCCCAGCTTTTACCGGACTGCACGTGGACCTGATGGTCGAGGACTACTGAACGCTTTGCTCCTCGATATTCATAGCTCATCCCATTCAAGGCCTCCCACATACCATCGTTGGAATCGAGTAGTGCCCCACAAGAGAGCAGCTCCATGAGGTTTCCTTTCCGCATCAAACTTCGGAACTTGCGTACGAGTTCACCTGCTTCCTCCGCACTGACCACTCTACCTTCCACTGGCGCAGCTTTGCCAAAGCGCCTCCGGAGGTCTGCTGTTGCCTTTTTCGTCAAATCCTCGCGCTGATTCTCAAAGCGGCGGTGCACTTCGGCTTGCTGCTCCTGACTGTCCTTATCCAGGTTCGCGAAATTTCCTCCAGTGGTCACCCCGGGCGCTATTGACCAGCCTTGCTTGTCCCGCATAAGGATCAACGGGTTGAGCTCCAGATGTGCGTCCTGCGCAGTAGATACGATCTGAAAAACAAGAGCTCCGGCATCTTCATGCTCAATCACATCCAGCAACCTTCCATCAGAGGCAGCCTTCGCGTCCTGATGGAATTGGTTCCAGAATGCGCCGAGATACCGGTAAGCCGCACGCCTTTCTGGTTCAGAGAGTTCCGGGCTCCGATGAGCACAACGCAGGAAGTCCCCGAGTGACCCCTCCCTCAGTATTTTCTCTATTCCCTCCGCAGCCGCCTTGATCGTGGCAGTCCTCAAGGGGGCATTCTGGGCCTCGAACTCCTCTTCAAACTTATTTCTCAGAGCATCATCCTCGTCATAATTCTGGTCCCGAAGAAGCGCCCTGCGGAAAGTCTCCCGGCTTTCGTTGGAAAGGCGCAAACCGCTTGGCAACTCGATGGTCCACCGCTTCCCAACATATAACAGAACAAAACGGATGAGGCTTACGGGCCTTCCGCGTCGGGGGTCAAATACGAGAAGAGAAACCTCGGCATCGAGATCATCACCCCCCTCCTCCTGCACCACCACCCGAACCACATCGCTCCTCGTCAGGAAGTGCCAGTATCCTCGACTGTCGAGGCCCTGCAAGCCAAGGGATACCACTCGCTGCAGGCGTCGTTCTTCCTCCGAGAGATCTCCCTCGAACTGACCAAGAAGGACCATCGCTGCTGGAAGATCGCCCTTCTGGCAAGCCTCCGAGAATGCCTTAACCAGTTGACGGGGACTGACTGCCGCCTCCAAGGCTGCTGGCTCTGCCTCATCCATACGCTTTCGCAGGTCTTCCAGAACCTCATCTTCTAGAGCGCGCAACTTAACCAGCCTCTCCCTGCCCATCCATAATTCAAGAGCATCAGCTCGCTGCTCAAGAGCTTGGTCAAAACCAAGATCCACATTATCAAAGCTCCCGGGAACCGGCGCCACCGCCCAACCATCAGCGCCTCTGTCCCGCAATCCGAGGCCAAAGACATCTACCTCCAGCGGGTCCTGACTGCTTACCGCATTGATCGTGACCGCTGCCAGGTCGCCATCACGCTTTTCACTGGAGACCTTGAGCTCATAACTGTTGTTCCGGAGATACCGACCGAGAAGCGCCAGACGCTGAGATATTGCAGACCTGCGAATGGCTCCGGTATGACGGGACAGGACACTGCCTTCGAGAAGTTCATTCGGTGTGGGCTGCTCATCACGGAGACTCGTCATGAAGTTAAGAGCGGCCTCTCCGGGACCAGCCGCTCCCGAGGCGAAACCGGCTCCCAGCAGAAAAGCAATCGGGGGAACCAGCCGAACAAACCATGCGCTCCGCTTCACAATTCCTGATGAAAGCTATCCCGAGCCCGCAGTGACATCACGAAGCCGGCCATCAAGTTAATGGTATTTTGGACATCGCCAAGATCGGCTGTCTCGACCACAGAGTGCATGCAACGCAGGGGGAGTGAAACAAGAGCACTTGGCACGCCCTCCCGCACAGTGAAGATCTTATCAGTATCCGTGCCGGTGAAACGGCTGGAGGCCTCATGCTGGATCGGAATTCTTTTCGAACGAGCTACCTTCTCGAGGCGCTCCATTACCAGGGGGTGATTCGCACCTCCATGGGTAAGAGTCGGTCCTCCCCCCAGCCTCACATGCCCATGCTGAGCATTATCAATACCCGGGGTATCAGTGGCATGGGTGACATCCAGACAGAGACTGACATCCGGCATGAGGCGATGGGTCGCCATCAGTGCACCATTACCACCAATTTCCTCCTGCACAGCATTGAGACAGATCAAACGGAAAGCTGTCTTTGCCTTCGCGGCTGCTACCTTCTTCATGACCTGCGCGATTATGAAGCCCCCAATCCTGTTATCAATGGCGCGGCTCACCACTCTCTGCTTGGTCAACTCCATGGGCTCATCGGCGTAGACCGCTGGATGTCCAACCCGAATACCAAGACCCGCTACTTCGGCTGCGGAACTCGCTCCCACGTCAACCCATAGCTGATGAGGTCTCGGAGCCTTTTCATTGGCAAGATCACGCCGCAAATGAATCGCGGTATTTCCAATGATCCCAGCCACTTCCTTCTTATCCCCGAAGATACGCAAACGACGACCGCGGGCGGTTGCACTATCACTTCCTCCAAGGCGGTCAATCCGCAGGAACCCATCAGGCGTCACCTGTTTGACCATGTAGCCTATCTCATCAGCATGCGCTTCCAACATGACGCTCTTCTTTCCTTCCCCCAGAGTCCCCCACGTTGACCCGTAGGCATCACACTCCACCACATCAGCTGTCTTCCCAAGATATCGCGCCCATACCCTCTGGCCTGGCATCTCGAAACCCACCGGGCTCGGGGTCTGCAGCAACTCAAACAAAAAGTCCTTGTCTCTTCTGGTCACGGAGCAACTCAAGCACAACCAGACACGCCCGCAAATCCAGAAAAAGATCAGTATGATTCACCGATCACCCACATCCTCCGTTTTCACCGGTAAGCAGAGTCACCTTTGACCCTAGGTCTTGATATCCCTGATCCTGAAAGCCATCCACCCGAGAACAAACAGGGTTAGATCAAGACCCACCAGGGCAGTATAGCTCTCTGCCAGCTTGGCCCACGAGATATTGTTCTCAAGGGCGAAGACCCAGTTACTCATCCGGTGGGTCAGCAAATGCTCCCGATATGGGGCCATGAATGGAAGCATCTGAAGGACCGAATCCACGAAAAGCACGCTGAGCGCCAGAATAGTGGCCGCCGCAGGCTTAATCTTGAGGCAGGAAAAAGCGAACCCGATCGAGGAGAGCGTGCACATGCTGAGACTGAGAAGGAGAAGGGCCAGGCAGAGCCGTCCAATGCCCACACTCAACTCGGGGAAGAAGGCAAAGACCTTGAGCTCGTAATTCCACACGAAAAGGCCTCCATCCCAGCCCAGAGCGATAGCCGACATCAGGTAACCTGAGATCCCTACAAACCAAACGAAGGTGAGGGTGTAGACAAGAACCGCCACATACTTGATGGTGAGGACCCTGAGTCGGCTGATAGGCCGCGCCAGAACCATCCTGAGATTTCCGTCCTCACTTTCCTTGGCGACGATGTCTCCGGATACAAGAGCAAGGTAGATCGCGCCAAGCATCGCCATGCTAAAGCCGATCATCCAGTAGGTCACAGTCAACGCTGAGTAATAGTGGTCAACCTCCAGACCCGCATCTGAAAGAATCTTGGCCATTTCCTCCCTTGGCTTATCAAGGTGAAACACCCACAGAATCACCAGTTCCAGAATAAGGAATGCCCCATACCCGATGTAGGTCCGCCGGCGAGCGTAGAGCTTCTTCAGCTCACTCCGAATCTGGATGAGAAAAAGACTCATGCCTCACCCTCCTTTCCGACGTCCCTGCTGCTCACCTCGAGATACACATCCTCCAGCGAGCGCCGGACCGGAGTAAGTTTCCGCAAGGCCACTCCGGCGCCGACAAGCTCACCGGCGACATCGGCAGGATCGGTCCCCTCAGGAAAAACCACCCTCGAGGAACCTTCCTCCTTCTTCCCTCCCAGTCTCTGATAACACATCGCCGCTTGCGCAGATGGATCCGCCTCGATCTCAAGCGTCACCTGCTCGTCCGCAATTCCCCCGAGCCGACCATCATAAACCTTTCTTCCCTGCCGAACGATTGCGACCCTGTCACACATCTGCTCCACCTCTGAGAGAAGGTGAGAATTGAAGAGCACGGTGATTCCCCGCGTTTCGCGAAGTCCGAGAATAAAGTCCCGGAACCACTTGATTCCCTCCGGATCGAGGCCGTCGGTAGGCTCATCAAGTAGCAGAAGGCGAGGTTCTGGAAGCAACGCCTGAGCAAGCGCCAGTCGCTGCCGCATGCCGTGGCTGTAGGTCGAAACCCGGGAATGGATCCGGTCCTTGAGGCCAACTTCATCCACGACTCGAAGAGCGGCCTTCTTCTCAAATCCTCCGGAATAACTCATCAGGACCTTGAGATTATTCCAGCCGCTCAGGTAATCATAAAAAGCCGGCGATTCAAAAATTGCGCCCGCATACCGGAGAGCATTCGCCCTTTTGCGCTGCACGGACTGTCCTCCAATTCTCGCTTCACCATGGTCGGGCTCCACCATGCCCAGCAAGATTCCCAAGGCCGTGCTTTTGCCCGCCCCGTTGTGTCCCAGCAGCCCAAATATCTCTCCCTCCCGGACAGTAAAGGAGAGGTCTCGTAGAGCCGGCTTTCCCCCAAACGACTTGGAGAGATTTGCGGCCTCGAGAATGACCCCGGGATCAGAATCACTTGTCACCACGCGAACCCTCCCACTGTGGGATCCGCATCCGCTGGATCAGCTCTCCCGCAATCTCAATCAACTGGAGAAACTCCATGATTTCATCCGGCTCCTTACCCTCCATCGCAGCACGCCATCCGATTTGTCCAATTCTCTCACGCTCTTCCTCGGCATCCAGAAGTTCGTAACTCCCCCGCAGATCGGGTGGCAACTCTTCCCGCGCTGCCTTCACTGCCCGCTTGACAAGCTTCCGGCGGCGCTCAGCGGGTAGACTGTCAAAAAGTATGATATAGGTATCCAGCCCCTCCAGCAGGCGAGCGACAAAAACTTCTCGCTCCCCCGTTGACAATTTGGAATAGAATTGGCTCCTGAGTTCACTGAGACGAACCTTGGTATCAGGGTTGAACTCCTGCCGAGTGAGACCCGAAACGACTTCTTCGATTCGCTTGCCTCGAATCTCTCTCTCTTTCCCAGAGGGCTCTTCCTTCTTCCTCGACCAGTCTCTGAATGCGCTTTCTTCGACAACCTTGCCCAGGTTATCCGCCGTTCTCCTCATCCCCCGAAAGTAGCCCTGAGCAGCCACTACAAGTGTCCAGATCACTACACAGATCAGGATTCCACTGCTGAAGACACGCACTTTCATTAATTGAACGCAAGAAACCTAGGCTTCATGACCTTTCTCGCAACCGCGATTTTCACTAGTTCTCTCGGCCCCTGCCCGCCATGAGGCTTGAGCGCAGGGCAGACAATGAGGTCGCACCGAGCGATAGGGCCAAGGCGCCATATACCGTTATTCCTGTTCCTACGATCAGAGCGAGCGCAATCATCCTCTGCCACAAAGTTCCACTCAACCACGACTCAAGCGCAAGGCCTGCAAGATAGACTACTGCGCCCATGAGCAGGCTCGCCAGAGCCATCCGCAAAAGACGTTGCCACTCCGCACGCGGAATCGTCACAAAGCCATCCATGCCCCGCCAGAGAAGCACCACATTGACCCAAGCGGAAACTGCAGTTGCGATCGCAATTCCAACATGCCCATACCCCCCGGGGAGAAGGAGGCGGAAAAGGAGGAGGCTGCACCCGATGTTCACTGCTACTGCCACGCCAGCCATGATCATGGGCCTCTTTGTATCCTCTCGTGCAAAGTACGCGGGCTGCAGGACCTTGATTAAGACATAACCGGGCAACCCCAGCGCGAATCCCGCCAAAGCCCACCCCGTCTTAGCCACATCCTCCGCACTGAATTTTTCTCCGGCAAAAAGACCCTGAATCAGGGGCTCGTGAACAGCCACCATCGCAGCAGCCGCGGGCAGGGTGAGAAGCATGGCCAATTCCATGCCTCGAAGAATACTGTGGGCCGCTTCCGCCTCTCGACCACTACGAAGACGGCGAGTCACCTCGGGCAAGAGCACGATTCCAAGAGCGATCCCAATCATTCCCAAAGGCAGCTGATTGACCCTGTCCGCGTAATAGAGAGTCGAAATGGCTCCCTGCTGAAAAGACGCGATCACCCCACCCACCAAAAGATTCACCTGCTGAATTCCAGCGGCAATCACCCCCGGACCCATCAGGAAAAGGAGCTTTTTGAGTTCCGGATTCCAGAGAGGCTTGTGAGGAACCATCGCAGCCCCGGCCCGGCTACACGCAATCCAGAGAACCACAAATTGCAAAAATCCTGCCAGCGCCACTCCCCAAGCCAGGGACTTTCCTACCTCAAGATCTCCCTCCCAGCGCATGAACCACACCAGCCCCAGAGATCCCAGCATGACGAGATTCAGTAGAATAGGAGCTCCCGCGGGAACGGCAAAATACTTGAAGGTGTTCAAGACGCCACTCAAGTGCGCGACAAGAGCCATGAAAAAAAGGTAACAGAACATGATCCGCGAAAGAGCTACCGTGAGATCAAAATTCTCAGGGTGATTTCGGAAAATACGCAGGACCGCTTCCCGGATCTCCGCACCCTCGTCGACCTTTCCGACCATCACCTGGACAACAAACTGTTCCATCCCGTGATCCTGCGGCAACTGAATGCGGGCCAATCCCGTGGGATCCATTCCAAAAATAACCTCCAACACATCTTCGCCCTCTCTTGGAACAAAGCGTTTCCGAGGATCAACATTACGTCCTACCCCACTGTGCTTGTCCCCACTGAGGCTGAGCTGGGTAAGGATGAGCCCCTCGGAGGCGATCTCCTTTTGTCCACTGGCGACTATCGGGAATCCCTCATCCTTCAATGAGACCAGTAACTTACGCTTGTTACCCTCGGGATCTAGGAGGTGCATGTCCTCGACCCTCGTTCTCGCAGACCAATGCCTTACCGCAGCTTCGGACTTACCGGTAATTTGAAAGTAAATTTCCCGCGCACCCTTGACGTCGACCCTGCACTCATAAAAAGACTTACCATGACCAATTCCCCCAAGGTCTTTCTCGAACTTCGGCAGGAATCCTGGGACTACCACCATCATAATCCAGTGCATGCATGGAATCGCAACTAGGGTCAGGATCCCTACTGCCCAGACAAGTGCTGAAAAGGTATTTCGGGCAAAGCCTACCGCTGCTTCACTCCCCTGCTCTTCACACTTTCGACCGAAGAGCGGAACAAAGGCTGCATTATAGGCCCCCTCACCGAAAATTCGGCGAAACATATTAGGAAAGCGAAAGGCTGCCACGAAGGCATCCGCCACCGGCCCGGTACCCACGAACCTGGCGATCAGAACGTCCCTCAGGAACCCAAGAATTCGACTCACCAAGGTGAGCCCGGACACCGTCATCATTGCCCGCAACATCCGCCTTCAGAATGCCTTATTCATTCCGAATATTCAATGCCTCATCGAGGAACACATCAAAGGCCCTTCAACGGAACGCTGCGCGGCGCAAACGGTCCATAATGGCAGAACCTAGACCCACATCGCTGACAGGCTCAGCCACGATTGCATCGATCCCCTCAGCATCCAGATTACGCAGGGAATGGAAAAAACGAACTGCGGCCTCCGCCAGCTTCCCCTTGCCGGGGCTGAGGACCTCCACCCGGACCCAGTCATGGCGCTCGAGATAGCCATCCTTGGCCTCTCCCCTGTAACTCAGAAGGGCGTAGCGTTTGCCCTCTTCCGGCTCAAATTCCGCCGGACTATCATGCAGCAGAACCGGAATCTCCGGGGCATAATGGGAATCGAGGCTACCCGGAGCCTCTGGTCGGTCATCCTTCCCCCGGCCTGCTCTCGGAACCTTGCCAAACTTCTGGAGCTCTTCCCGGGTTACCGGACCGGGCCGAAGCAATCGGAGGACAGGACGTTTCTCTCCCACCTCCACTGCTATGATCGTACTTTCCAATCCGTTCGAGCAAGCTCCTCCATCCACGATGAGGGGAATGCTCCCCTTAAGCTCGTCCAACACCGCACTCGCCGAGGTAGGGCTGATGCGACCAAAGCG
>DFWB01000022.1:0-135 GCA_002380675.1 Akkermansiaceae bacterium UBA4145 | reverse complement strand
GTGCTTGCTGACACGCACTGCCACCGTAGGGAGACCACTGGTTACAAGATCGGGAATGTCCTCGTGCTTTGGCAGGACCATCGTCAATGGTCCCGGCCAGAAGGCTTTTGCCAACTGCCGCACAACGCCCTCAAG
>DFWB01000226.1 GCA_002380675.1 Akkermansiaceae bacterium UBA4145 | reverse complement strand
ATGGAAGAGCTCATACCCGCTGAATGCGGGGTGCGTTGCCTGCCTTGTGACACCTCAGGAGCCCGGGTCGTGCTGTTCAAGCCACCGGGAGAGAACTCTGGTCCAGGCTTGATACCCTTTTTCGCTGAGATGTAACCTGTCCTTGGCAAAAAGGTCTTCACGCAGGAGACCCTCTGAATTCAGCATCGGGCTGACAATATCGATGTAGTAGGAGTTCTCCTCGGTCTCACAAATGGATTGGATGGTTCGGTTTGCCAAAGCCATTTCGGGCCAGAGGTGCCACCTCTTGATGCTGGGTTTTATAGCAATAAATCCAAGCTTGGTGCCCGGAACCTTCTGCCGAATGAGCCGAGAGTAGGCCTTGTAATCCTCGACAACCTGCTGAGCGGACTTTCCTCGCTCAATGTCATTATCCCCTGCATAAAGAAAGATCACCCTGGGTCGATGGGGCAGGACGATCCGATCGAAATACAGGATGGCGTCTGATAGTTCCGACCCGCCGAAGCCCCGGTTGATCATGGGTTTTCCCGGGAATGATTCTTTCAGGTTCCACTTGCGAATACTGGAGCTTCCAGTGAGAAGAATGGAATTTTTTGAGGGAGGGGATTCCTGATCTACTTTTTCGAAGGACCTGATGGAAGGCTCCCAGTTTTTCACTCGTGCTCGCTTCCGGGCAATAGCCTGTCTGAGCTCTCGTTGAGGCTCCTCGTGCCCTCCACTGGCAAGGAGATCACACAGGGGTCTGGCCGCCGGTATTGTGAGTTCGGCATCTCCGGGCCACCGACCGCGGTGCCAGCGAAGAAACCTGCCATGGTGAAGTCCCATGGTGGCGACCAGCCTCTCCCCCTCATAGAAATCCAGCTGGTAGTCGCTATTGGACATGCGGTACGAGCCTGAGTTGCGAGGGGTGATTCTCATGTTGGAAATCAGTTTCTGGACGTTTTCGGCCCCTTGGATCTCTATAGGGGAATTTCGCTCAGGGTCGTGCTGCCGTTGAACGGAAAGAGTGCTGAGGGAGAGTCTGTCGGCGCGGACAAGTCCGGCCCGGAGGGCGTCCTCCCATGAGGCTTGCACGGTAGAGGCAGGCCTTGCCTTTTGGAGTGTCGCAGCCTCGTTTTTTCTCGTAGGAGAAGGAGTGTCTAGGACTCGAACGTCGCGGAGGTAGGCAAGATTCCTGCCATCGGGGAGATGTTTGACTGGGGTGCTGGATGCCGAGAGAAGGCGGAGCTGCAAGCACCCGGAAAGAGGGCGGAGATCGGTCACCGCCGTGGAATCCACTTTGAATACCCGCAATTCCGGCATTGCGGAGACAAAGTCTATGGAGTGGAGATTCTCCGTTCTCCGAAGCTTGAGGAACTTGATGCCGGATAGCCCGGCGAGCTCATTGACGGACTCCAGAGAGCCTCCGGAGATACTGAGATTGACGAGATCAGGATTGGTGCAGATCGAGGACAAATCGACGCTCTGGTCATAGAGTCGCAGGTCGAGAAAGTGGAGCTTATTGTTTCCCCTCAGACTGTCGATCTCCTTCAAGCCCGTGACTCCCTCACAGGAGATGGACAGATAACGCAAATCGCTGGGGAGCTCAGGAAGGAGGCGGTGGTCTCGGCCATCGTATTGGTAGTCGAGGGTCAGGGCTGTCCGACGCCAGTCGAGTCCTTCCGTTTTGAGGATTTCATGCCAGTCCGCGGCGTCGGTATCTATGAGGATACCTCGGATTTGAGCACGCTCCTCCATTGTCATGGCGGCAAGAGGATTAAGGAGAACCGGCTTTCTGCCAGGATGGTTCTGAGATTCAGTGATTTTTACCGCCACGCACCGTGGAGGAGCTTTATCGATACGGCAGATGAGCTTGGTCTTATCGACTCCCCCAAACTGGAACTGATAATGTCCGGGGAGCCCCAGCACGAAGGGGAAGGGCCCAACCCGGCCAATATCACCGGGAACAGGGTCGCCCTTGCGAGTTCCGGCGACGGGAAGAATGCGGGGGTCGAGAGTGCTTCCGTCCAAAGAAAAGCGATAATCCGCACCGGATAAAAGGCTGCTCCCAAGCAGGAAAACGACCAGGGCGATGCGTGGGATCATGGCGCGGCGTTAATGGTTTGCTGGGACATGATAGCAAGTGAGGCTGGAATGCCGCGTCTCTCTCATGACCATCGCAATAGGGGACCGGGAAAATCCTTCTCTGAAGAGAAAGTTCCCGCCAGCCGAGTGGGGGGCGAGGGTCTCTAGAATGCGAAGATCAGATAAATGACAAGGACGATAGCGATCAGGCTGATTCCTACTGTTTTGGCATGCTTCCAAGGCGTTAGGTCGACGACCTTTGCATCCTGTTGAACGTATGGAGTAGAACGCTTCATGAACCCGCCGAGGATAAACTGGAGAAGCAGGAGGGCGGCAAAGACCGCGCCCATATAGTGGAATCCCGAGCGGAAGGTATCGATCATCCAACCCTTGGAAATGACTTCGTTTGTTTCCGGGTCGAGGGCTTCTGCTCCTCCGAAAAAGGTGCCGAGCACCATAGCGGCAAGTCCTGCCACAATTGTGATCACAGCAGTGGCTCCATTTGCGGTTCGGTTGAAGAAGCCAAAGAGGACTATGGCCAGAAGTGGGATGAAATAGATCCCGTTGAGAG
>DFWB01000284.1:695-5830 GCA_002380675.1 Akkermansiaceae bacterium UBA4145 | reverse complement strand
GCGCATGGCCGTATCGAGAGCAAGATGCTTTTCGTAGACCTTCCCGGATCGTCCACCTCGATCATCACCTCCATGGCCTGGATCAATCACAATCCTGCTGAAATACCCCGCCCACACTCCGGAAGAAGATACGAGGAGGATTAATGCGGAAAACGCGATTGCCCGAAACGAAGGATGGGGAATAGGCATGGGCGACACAGCAGGAAGGGGTCCAGCTACAAATTCCTTTTAGACAAGGCTGGCGCACGCGGAAAGAATTTTCGGAAAGGCCCTGCCAGACAAGCCCGCCATTCCATTAGCGAAAGGTCATGGAGGGCCGCTCAGACAATTTTCGGAGCCGCGCCCGGCTCTGGGCTTCTGCCTTAGGATCATAGGAGATCCCTCCCGAAATCACGACCTCCCCGTTGTTAAAGGTTGTCAAGGCTGGCTTCCGCCCTGCGGCGGGCTTGTAATATTTCGTGCCGAGATACGTTCCCGCTGGGGTAACCGTCCCATGCGCATAAATATTTGGGGCCGAGAGAGAAAGCACATGAAGATTGTTGTCCCGGTCAACTGTAGCCTTTGGCGCCTTGCTGGTGATGACCTCCCCCATGCGAAATGCCTGGAGGTTACGGCCGGTCCGGATGTCTACGAGATGCACATAGAGTGAAGATTTCCGGGCAGAATTGTGGATTGAGAGCCTGTATTCCCGCACGTTGCCGAGCGTAGGATCCCCAACTCGCTGGGTGTAGACTTGGCGCCCAAGCGTCACGCTAAAATACGTCGTGTTCGTGACAAAATTTCCCCCTCCACCGGGAAGCCTGATCACGGCCTTACAGCGAAACCTGCCCGGTTCAGTGACACGGAAAGCCCCTGTAAGATCCACGCTTTTTGCGATGCTGCGCCCCGCTGGGATTCTTACTGCTCCAAAATTCATCGCGGCGAGAGGACTAAGGGCAGTCCCTCGGGAATTTTTAATCTCAAAATCGAGCCAGTTCAGACCCGTCTGTTCCTCCGTATGGATCAGGAGGTCGCGCCCGGAATTGTTCGTCAAGGTCACCGTTGCAACTACAGGCTCGTGAGCGATGTACTCCCTTTTCGACATGCTCAGGCTTGCTTGGATCTGGGCGCATGCGTCGCTCAGGTTTAGAATTCCCGTGACGAAGCAGATCAGAGAGAGCAGCCTAAAGTTGGAACGCATAACTTGGAGGAGGAGAAGCTAGGGTCGTGGGTTTACGTCGGATCATCCTGTGACCGCAAGGGAAAGCCGCTACTTGGCCCCCGATTTTTGCCCTTCAGCGACTTCCCCGGGGCCGTTCCTCCCCCTTGCGGGGGCTTTTCCCTTAACGGTTCGAAAACCCAGGTCCTTACGCCTGAGAGCCCTTGTTGAAACCCAGCTCCGGCTGGACGCTCCGCTTGCCGGCAGGAGAAAAGAGCCTCCACATGCTACTGGGGCTTTTGCGTTCATTGGGAAAGAAGGGTTCCGCTCGGAATCCCTTGTCCACTCTGCGACATTCCCTGCCAACCCGTAAATCTCGAGATTGCCGGGGCTTCGCCGGGACTGATCGACAGGACCCCATCCCTCTACGTAAGGGGTCACATTGTCGTCCAGAGCCACCACTGCCAGCCACTCTCTCAAGGTCGGCAAACGGCCCCCTTTCCAAGCCGCATACGCATGGGCGTCCCACCAATCGACCCCCGTCACTGGGTGATTCAGATCATATTTGAGTCCATCGAAGATTCCGCCGCTACGGGCCGACCTCAAAACCATGAGCCAATCGTCCGGAAGGTGATCCACTTTCGTCCGGGGCTGGCTGCCGTGGTCGTAAACCTTGCGCTGGCTCGCCTCCATTCCAGACAGGGCATCAAGAAATTCCAGATACTCCGCAATCGTGACCTCATGGGCATCTATCATAAAGGAAGAGAGTAGAGCGGATTTTCCCTCGTGATCTCGATAATCTCCTCCCGGAATAGGAACCATTCCAGACAGATCGCGAGCGGGCGGCGCATCGCGCCTGCCCACGACAAGGAGCGCAGACACAACGACAGTCAAGACTGCTGCCCCAGTCACGGTGAGCCCGATCTTCTTCATCCGGTAACGTCGTGAGGCCTTTGACCTCTCCTCCAAAGCCTCCCGAACCTCGGAGGCAAGGGATTGCTCCAGCTCCTGCGCCGTGTTGGCAACCTGCGTCCAGCTCAATCTGACCCCTTCGCCCTCCCCCATCATCAGCACAAAAAGCCGCCCAAGACGGGTATCTCCAAAGAGGTCCGTTCCTGCCAGTCCGGGCTGCAGTAACTCCTGCATGAGGCTTGCCGCCGCTCGCAAATCCCGAGCAGTTTCATCCGCTTCCCGCTCCCCGGCGAGAGCAAGATTCTGGATACGTAGGATTCCATGCTCCCCCAGAACAAGGTCTGAGGCTTTCAGGGAAGCGCCTCTAATGCCTCGCTCCTCCAGGTGAGCCATCGCCCTGCCAAGCTGCTTCAACAGCCCAGTAAGTTCCAGGGGGATATACATTTGCCCGCCTTCGCGGAGCTCCGCAAAGGACTTCCCTGATAACAATTCGCGAGTCCAGTAAAGCTCTCCATCATCCTCTCCGGCCTCAAAAACAGACCCAATCCCCGCATGTTCAATCGCGGCCTTGGCCCTGACATCTCCAAGAAACGACGCGGCCGGCTGATCACACCCCGTCGCCTTCTGCCTCACCAGCACCACTCCACGGTCCATCGACCTCTGGCGGGCATGATAGGTCCACGCATCCTTGTCCTCAGCAATCAACTGCCCGAGCAGATAGTCTCCCAGCCGTGGCGGCACAGAACCGTCTGAAACGTTTTCGGGAGTAGACATGAGAACCAGATCCAAACTCCAGGATCGACATCATACTAACCGCCTCCGGGACGAATGTCATCCCGCCATGAGGAAAAAGCAACGCCCTCGCTCCTAGAAATGGATCGCATGGCCCTCTGCGTCCAGCGAAGCTTCATGAACGCCCTCGGTGAGAGTGGGATGTGCGTGGATGGTTGCATGGAAATCCTCAATAGTGGCCTCAAGCGTTAGGCCGAGACCCATCTCTGCAATGATGTCTGTTGCGTTGGCGCCAATGATGTGGGCTCCCAACAACTCCCCATGCTCTTCTCCAAAAAGAAGTTTGATGAAGCCCTCGGTCTCCGCAGCAGCCTGAGCTTTTCCAAGTGCCTGATAAGGAAACTTCCCTGCCTTATAAGCAACCCCTTCCTCTTGGAGCTCACGCTCCGTTTTTCCAACGGAAGCAATCTCCGGATAGCAATAAGTGCAGCCGGGAAAGGTTCCAACTCGGCTGGGAGTTGATTCGGGCAGGAAGATCCCATCGACACACTGCGTTGCCTCATACATTGCCGTGTGCGCCAACCACGGAGGCCCCGCGATATCCCCGATCGCATATACCCCTCTCATCGAGGTCTCATACCGGTCTCCAATCTGGATCCAGCCTCGATCGGTAAACTCAGGGAGTTGGCCTCCGGGCAATACGGGAACTACCCCGATCGCGACCAGACAGATATCAGCCTCAATCACCTGACTTCCCTTGGCGTTTTCTACCGTTACCCTCACCGAGTCCCCGGCATTCTCGGTCGCGATAACCTTCGTATCCGTGAGGCATTTGATCCCCTGACGTGAGTAGGACTTTTTGAGGGCATCTCCTATATCGTCATCTTCAACCGGGACAAGACGCGGCATCATTTCCACAAGTGTCACCTCTGTTCCGAACGCATTGTAGATATAAGCAAACTCTACCCCGATCGCTCCTGCCCCGATAATCACCATGCGGGATGGCTGGGAAGGGAGGGTCATTGCCTCCCGGGACCCAATGACGTTACTGCCATTGAAAGGCAGCCCCGGAAATTCTCGGGCCTTCCCGCCGGTCGCAATGATAATGTTGGAGGTCTCGAGAACCTGCACGCTTCCATCACTCGCCTTTACCTCAACGTGAGTGCTATCGACTACCGAGCCATAGCCCTTTACGTAGTCGACCTTGTTTTTCTTAAAGAGAAACTCAACACCCCCAGCAAGCCTGTCCGAAACATTTCGAGAGCGCCCAATCACGGCGCCCCAGTCATAGGCAAGATTGTCGAACGTAATTCCGAACTCCTTCGCCTGATGCTTGAGTGTATGGAAAAGGTGCGCGTTTTTGAGCAATGCCTTGGTAGGAATACACCCCCAATTCAAGCACGTTCCCCCCGCTCGCTCCACCTCTACACAGGCAACTTTCTTTCCCAACTGCCCGGCCCGGATAGCGGCAACATAGCCGCCCGGTCCGCCACCAATCACAACCAGATCGTAGGACATGTAACAACGTCGAGTTTAAGCGCTACCCCCCAGAGGAGTAGTCGTGCCCCGAAGCTGCTCAAGCCCTGCTGAATGTCAAGGCCGCGCAGGCAAGGAGACGCGTTGGAGGTCGTTTTACTCTATCCTTCTTCAGTTCCAGCTCCTCCAGCCCCCCCTTCCCCTCGCCGGACACCAGATGAACGCGTTAGGAGCGAGAAAAGCGGAAAGACCTTGAAAAAAGGATGAGATCTTCCGTGATGGGGAGAGCCCTTCAATCTATCGTTCCAATGGCCTATCACCCCCCGCGCGACGCCACAGCGCTCCTGCCCATCGCCTGTGCCGGTCTCATTGCGGCCTGCCCATATACGCTTACAGGACAATCCGTGGAGGAATGGGGGATCGCGCTTGGCCAGAAATATACAGCGTTAGACAGCTTCAGGGCGGAGTATACGGCAGTCTCCCCTACGTCAGACGAACCCCTCCACGGCCTTCTCATTGAGAACCGCGAGACAGGGGCCTGCCTCGTAAAGTTACAGTCCGACTCTGGCAAAGGCGGCGCCGTTTGGTGGATGCCGCAGAGGGCCGGAAAAGAGGGCGGCACCTATGCAAAATTCGGTGATTCCGCCTTCAGGGTCAGGGGGCTTGCAGAATTGGTCCGGCAGCATCAGAAACTGGTCTCCTCAGGCGACCAAAAAATTCAATCTACCCGTAGCCCCAGCCTCGCTCCATGCATCCAGCTTGGAGCGGATACAATCTCCGCATTTCTCTTCTCAGCCGCTCCCGGCCTGTCCCCTGCGTTCTCCGGAGCTCCCACCTCCCGGATAGAAGAATTACGGGAGCTGAAGGAGTCCATTGA
>DFWB01000284.1:0-308 GCA_002380675.1 Akkermansiaceae bacterium UBA4145 | reverse complement strand
GGGCAGGGATACCCTGCAGATCAGGGAGAACGCAGCCTCAGACTCGAAAACGTTAAGCCTCTGAAAGGCAACAACGCTCTTGCTCGTGAAATTCCCTCCGTCGATCCCGCCAGCCTCCAGGAGGCTTCCCCTGAAGCGCTCAAGCTCGCCGATCCCCTGCACTCCGCTCTTTTCCATCATTTGGTCGAAAAGGCCTGTGCAGAGGGGGCGCCGAGCCCGGCAAGGCTTCTTGCCGAAAACGCCCCTGCTTTAAGGGCCTACTGGCTCGCCGCGTGGGGATACCTTGTTCCCCCGGGAGTTCCGGCCAA
>DFWB01000012.1 GCA_002380675.1 Akkermansiaceae bacterium UBA4145 | reverse complement strand
ACGATGGCCTCATACAGGGACGGGAGACCTATGCGCGTATCAAAGATTCCGTGAACGAGAACCACCTTTCCCTTTGGCACAGAACTCGACTTGGAGGCCACTTTAGCGCTTACCGACGGTTGAGGGTCGATTGGACTGCAGGAAAACGTAGTGAGCAGAAGAAGGTAGAGGGCCGCTGTGACGAGGATTCGCATGGGATTGTTGGTAAAGGGTTGTATTTTAGGGGCTGGTCCAAGGTCACACCGTGAGCCGAAGCTCACTCATCCTCAGTATAATATAGTAGATCCAAATGGGATCATCGAAACTCGTAATCAGCCGATTGAATCGGTCGATGGCCCAGCTCTAACTTTCTGGAGACTTCGCAAGGGGTGGCTGCACGATTTCGAACGGGCTACCCAAATATGGGTGCGAAGTAACCTGACGGGATGTAGTCGAGATGGGCTCCCGCGCGGCCTGAATAACGGCAGAGCCTCCAAAACAGCGTGTTTTTGAACAAGTGTTCACAAGAACATATTAATCCTTGCCTTTGGCGAGGCCGCGCTCTAAGCTCGCGGAAGACCAAATCAAAATTGTCATGAGTATTGTTGCTGCTAAACCTAAGCCAATGGCCAACCAAAAAGCCTCCTCCGCCCCCTCTTCACCTGAAGAAAAGACGTCCTCTACGAAAGCCGCGGCCACCCCGGTGAAGGACAAAGCTGCTCAGAAAATGGCAGAAGCCCGAAAGAAGAACTTAGATCTCGCCATTTCCTCGATCCAGAAGGAATTCGGAGAAACTGCAATCATGCGGATGGGGGATGAGAATTGCATGGATATCGATGTCATTCCCACCGGGAACCTGCTCATTGACAGGGCTCTGGGTGTTGGGGGCCTGCCACGAGGGCGGATCGTTGAGGTTTATGGGCCGGAGTCCTCGGGCAAAACGACCCTCACCCTGACAGCGATTGCCCAGGCCCAACAGAGGGGCGGTCTCGCAGCCTTTATTGATGTCGAGCACGCACTGGATCCTCAATATGCAAGGAAACTTGGGGTGAACTTGGACGACCTCCTTGTTTCCCAGCCATCCTCCGGGGAGGAGGCTCTGCAAATCTGTGAGGCACTTGTGCGCTCAAATGCCATCGATGTCGTCGTGCTGGACTCTGTTGCGGCTCTGGTAACCAAGCAAGAGCTTGAAGGCGAGATTGGCGATTCGACGGTCGGGACCCAGGCGCGCTTGATGAGTGCTGCGATGAGAAAATTAACAGCGCTTATCTCCAAGGCACGCACGGTGTGCATCTTTACGAACCAGATTAGAGAGAAGATCGGCGTGATGTTTGGCAATCCTGAAACTACCCCCGGTGGGCGAGCTCTCAAATTCTTTTCCTCGGTGCGATTGGACATCCGCCGGATTGGACAGATCAAGGCGACTGACGGGTCGGTGCAGGGAAACCGAACCCGGATCAAAGTCGTCAAAAACAAGGTGGCGCCGCCTTTCACCGAGGCGGAATTCGACATCATGTATAACGAGGGAATTTCGTCCGTTGGATCTCTCCTTGATTTAGCGTTGGAGTATAACCTTGTCCAGAAGCGCGGAAGTTGGTTCAGCTACGACGGTGAACAACTGGCACAGGGTCGCGATGGAGCAAAAGAAGCTCTTCGTGCAGATGAAAAGCTCTACGCGGAACTTGAAGAGAAGGTGAAAGAGGAGCTCAGGAAGCCCAGAAAGTAGGGGGACTGAAGAACGTGAAATGGCAGGAGACTTCCTGCTTCTATTCGACAAAGATTCGACTGGCGCGTCTGCAGCAGTGCAAGGCTCCTGGTAAACTGACCTTTGCCGGGGTGTCTGGCGAAAGGAGCGGTAAGCAACGCTCCACGAGATCCCGGGAAAGGTTGGGGACACCAGCGTCCTTTAAATAAACAAACAAGGCTCGCCGCTGTAAGGGTTCTGCAAGCTTGCGCATCTTTGGTAGAAAGAGCCGACCCTGTGGATCCATAAGATCCAGAGTCTGAAGAAGCTCGTCCAAGGCTTCCTCACTCTCCAAGCTGGACTCTGATGCCCGGACAATCGCAGGGACAACGTCCCGTGCCATCAGCTCCCCAAGGAGAGGGAGAATCTCCGCGCGCAGTCGGTTCCGAGGAGTGAAAGGGTCTGCATTACTGGCATCATCCCTGTAAGGAATAGCGGTGGCTTCAAGGAACTGGTCGATTTCGCTGCGACGAACACCTAGTAAAGGCCTTAGCAAGGTAAGTTTCCTTCGCCCCACCGCGACGTTGGACTCGTATCTCATTCCCTTGAAGCCGGCCGAGCCCCTCAGCAGATTCAGAAGAATGGTCTCGGCATTGTCGTCTGCGTGATGGGCGAGGAGGACCGTGTTGCACCGATGCTTACGAGCGCACTCCGTGAAGAAGTCGTGACGGGAACGCCGGGAAGCGACCTCGATGGAGACCTTTTCTTCCGCCGCGCGGCGTTGGATATTAGCGCGAGCAATTTCGAAAGGGAGGTTACAGGCCTCGGCCTGATCTCGGACAAAGGCGGCGTCATGGGCGGAAAACAGACCGCGTAGCTGATGGTTCAGGTGACACAGGACGACTTTCTGGGCTCCTGCTTCGAGCAGGGTATGAAGAAGTGCCACTGAGTCACGTCCGCCGGATATGCCGAGAAGATAGCGCCGGCGGGGCGAGAAGCGGGAATCGAGAGCTAAGGGCATCGTCTGCAGGGGACAGCCTAGGTTGATTTGGGCGGGGGAATCAAGACGCCTGCCGGGCGTTCGGGGGTATCCTGTCGAAGAGCGCCTCCCTTTGAACGGTAGGCAGGTTCAGGCTTAACCGATTTGGTCGGCTCGGAAGTAGGGGATCAGAGGCTCTGGAATCTTAATCGAGCCGTCTTCCTGTTGATTCTGCTCAAGAAGTGCCACATAGAGGCGAGGTAGCGCTGTTCCGGATCCGTTCAAGGTATGGCAGAGCCGGTTTTTCCCCTCCGCATCCTTGAAGCGGAGCTTCATGCGGCGCGCCTGGTAGTCTGTAAAATTGGAACAGCTGGATACCTCGAGATACTTACCGTGACCGGGCGCCCACACTTCGATGTCATATGTTCGAGCAGCTCCGAACCCGATGTCACCGCCACAAAGTTCAATCACCCGATAGTGGAGGTTCAGGGATTGAAGGATGGCCTCTGCGTGGCTGGTAAGCTCTTCAAGAGCGCTAAAGGATTCGTCAGGGTGCACAATTTGGACAAGTTCGACCTTGTCGAACTGATGGACCCGGATGATTCCACGGTT
>DFWB01000221.1 GCA_002380675.1 Akkermansiaceae bacterium UBA4145 | reverse complement strand
TGCCGTGGCGCAAGGGACCAAGCATGGGCTGCTCTTTGTGTTTGATCGGTCTACCGGAGAACCTCTCTGGCCTGTAGAGGAACGCCCTGTCCCCCAATCAGACCTCATCGGGGAACAAGCTTGGCCCACTCAGCCATTCCCCACCAAGCCCGCACCTCTCATGCGCCAACGTTACACCGAAGCTGACGCTTCCAATATCTCTCCGGCTACTTACCAACTGACTCTAGACCGCATCCGGGCATCTCCCAACTTTGGCCCCTTCCCCGCCCCCAGCCTGAAAGAGACCATCATGTTTCCGGGCTTCGACGGAGGAATGGAATGGGGTGGCGGAGCTGCAGATCCAGATGGCATCTACTACGTGAATATCAACGAAATGCCATGGATCGTACAGATGATAGAAACCAAGCGCGCTGATGGCACTGGTCTCGTTGGTGGCGAACGGGACTACCTGATCAACTGCAGCGCGTGCCACGGAGTTGACCGCAAGGGCAACCTGGCCGCAGGATTCCCTCCTCTTCTTGATATCGGAAAACGTAAATCGCGGGCGGAAATTGAAAAAATTACCCGTGAGGGAGCGGGAAGGATGCCCCCCTACGCCTCCATGCCTGAGAACAAGCGCAAGGCTATCCTCGACTACATACTCAATGTGCCGTCTCGCAGTGGAGAACAACCGGAGAATGAAGGCCAACCCTCATACGCTTTTGGTGGATTCCGACGGTATCTGGACCCGGAAGGCTACCCAGCTATCAAGCCCCCCTGGGGCACCCTTAACGCGGTCGATCTCAATACAGGAGAAATCAAGTGGAAGGTCATCCTCGGCGAGTATCCCGAACTCACCAAAAGAGGGATCCCTCCCACCGGAACAGAAAACTACGGAGGACCGGTTGTCACCGCCGGAGGGCTCCTCTTTATTGGCGCTACCGCCGATGAAACTTTCCGCGCCTTCGATAAGGACACCGGGGAAATCCTCTGGAAAGCAAAGCTCCCCTTCGGAGGGAATGCCACTCCCAGCACCTACATGGTGAAGGGACGCCAATACGTGGTCATCTCTGCCGGAGGAGGAAAATCCAACCGCCCTCGCGGGGGGATGCTGGTAGCCTTCGCCTTGCCCGACACCGAAAGACCAGAGCCGAAATAGGCCTTGTAGCAGAACTTACGTGGACGCGTATATTCTACGCTATCCGCCCTTCTTGGATGGACCGATCAGCTCAATAAAGTTGCCATCAGGATCTCTGAATACGGTGAGAAAATTAGGCCCCCCGATGGAAGCCGGAGTTTTCCCGAGAGTTTTCACTCCAGCTTTCTTAAGGCGTATCATAACCGCATCCATGTCAGTGACAAACAGGGTCAGGTAAGAGACCCCCAGCGTACTGTGGATAAATTCCTGATCCGGCTGCTTACCCTGAGCTTTGGGAAACGCCATCATCTTGAGCTTTGACGCAGGCTTGCCGGCAGCATCCACGGCCACAAAGACCCGTGCAGTCACATCCTGATTATCGGTCAGGCCAAAATCACCGGTGACCTTCCCAGGCACCTTGAAACCATTGACTTCCTTAAGTCCCACAACTTCTGTGTAGAACTTGGCAGACTTATCAAGATCGCGAACCACGATTCCCAGATCGATCACTCCGTTGGTGTAGAGCTCTCTTCCCTCCTCCTCGGCAGGGGCCATGGACATCATCAGGATCGCGGCGAGTGAGGCAGAAAGAACTTTGGTAATCATCGAGAGACCACGCTAGGAACCACTACCAATCGCGCAAGAAGTTTATCCTGATGCTTTGGAGCGACCCACGCCGGGCAAGCCGGTCCCCCGAAAGCCGACCAAACTCACCTGCAGACCCCTTGCACAACAATTCGCGCACCCGGGCAGCAATCCCCCTCCAGATTTCTCTTCCTCTTTACTTAGCCAAAAAGGTCCATAACCGGCTCCGTAACCCCATCTGGAGTCACATAAAAGGGCCTTTGCTCAACCGCGTAGTGGTGATCATGGGGGATACCAAGCGCACGATAGATGCTAGCATGTAACTGCTGGGTATTCACCGGATTCTTCACCGTGGTACAGGGGCGTTCATCCGCAGTCTCCCCATAGACAAAACCTTTTTTGACACCACCTCCAAAGAGAAGAACGCTTCCTGCTCCGGTGAAATGGCGATGCATCCCGTAATGCTGGGGACCATCAATCCTCGGAGGCACGTTCACTTGGTCTTTCACTCGTTTTTCGGGCTTACCCTCCATCATCATGTCCCTGCTGAATTCACTGGCTACCACAATCAAGGTTCGATCCAAGAGCTTACGTTCCTCGAGATCGAGAACCAGCTGAGCGATTGGAGCGTCGATCATCTGCTTGAGCTCCTTCATTCTCGTATGGCCATTATCGTGAGTGTCCCAGTATTTGAATGGATAATACCCATGCGTAACCTCAATGAAACGGGCCCCAGCCTCGGTAAGGCGTCGGGCAAGAAGGCAGCCCAACCCAAAGCGTCCTCCCACCTTGTATGTGTCGTAACTTTTCTTTGGTTCGAGGCTCAGGTCAAAAGCCTTGCGAGCCTTGGGACTGGAAAGCAGACGATGAGCATTGTCGATCGACTTCAACAGCGAGCCACGTTGATACTCAGACCCATGCTGCTGGATCGGACTGTCAGCCAGAAGCTTCTTATAAGCCTGATATCTCTTCGAAAAACGCTCGTCGCTCATCCCCGGAGGAGGCTTCACAGCCTCCACGGCCTGATCAGGCTCCACGAGGAAGAACGGCCCAAACTCACTTCCAAGGAATCCAGCGGTATGAAACGCCTTAAGAGATTCTTTTTCTCCACCATCGAACGTTTGTCCAATATCTATAAAGGCCGGGAGATCCGGATTCAATGGACCCAGACTACGCGAGATCCATGACCCGATATGAGGCGCCGCCACGGTGAGAGGCGGCTCATATGCAGTGTGCCAGTGGTACTGATGCCGGCTGTGGAGAATGAATCCCAGATCCGCTGCCTGGTATGTCTTAATCAGGGTCCCCCGGTCCATCACCCGACCGATCTTTTCCAGACCCTCCGTAAACTGGAGCCCATCCACCACGGTATCGACTGCCGGAAAGGTGGAGAGAACTCTCTTCGGATCCAAACCCTTTTCGTAAGGAACGTAGCGCTTGGGATCGAAAGTGTCTGTGCTAGCCATCCCTCCACCCATCCACAGCACGATCACTGTATCCGCCGTGGAGTTGAGAGGTGCCCCACCCGGCTTTGCGAGAGCGCTGCTCGATGGGTAACCTGCAGCCAATGCGCCAAGGGTCGCGGCCGAAGCTGAAGAGAGAAAATCGCGGCGGTTTTTTGGGTTAGTCATAGCCTTAGCGCTCTACACAGTCGCTCAGTGAATTAACTGAAATTCCGGATGCATTACCAGCATCCACAACAAATCTTCTACCCCACGTGCGGTTACCGGTCGACCGATAATCTCCAACGCCGATTTCAGCTCCTTGTCCGAAGGAGCCCGAGCGAACGAACTCACAAACAGATCTTCTACCAGAGCTGTCGGAGCCCGCCCTGAATCAAGCCATTCCTTTCCCCCCTTCGCTACTAGGTCGGCCACGGACCTACCATTGGCCAATTCGATGAACTGCGCGGTGGTAGCCCTCGATTCCCGACGGGTTACTACCACGTCCCTCTTTGGCCTTCCCAGCGTCCGCATCAACCGGTCGAGATTTCGCGAACCAGCACGCTTACGCCCGGTTCCACGCGCTCCCGCCGGCGAACCCTTCGCTGCCAGAATGATTTGGTCCAATCCATCAAGAAACTGCTCAGCGAACATCCGACGGACCACTGGACCTCGGAAGACAAACTCATCCGCCTCCTCATCTAGAGAGACCGCCGGCCTCTGGTAGGCACGAGAATTAAGAAGAACACTCATTGTGTGCTTCAGGTCATACCCGCTCTCCGCCAAGTCAACAGCAAGCCAGTCCAGTAGGTCAGCATTCCAGGCTGGGTTGTCCATCTCGTCGACAGGCTCGACCAGTCCACGGCCAAAGAAAATAGCCCACAAACGATTAACCATTGTACGGGCCATTCGTCCGTTTCCCGGAGAGGTCATGATCTCCGCGAGCTGCTCCACCCGTTTCTCCGGAGGCGCCCCCGGGTCGATCGTGCCGAGCTCTGGATAGAGAAAGGCCGGCTCGGCCTTTTCTCCGGTAGGCTTATCACAACGATGAATATCAAGTGGCCCACCGGCGAAAATTGCCGCGAATGAATACGTCTCCTTCAGAGTCCAGTCATTGATGAATGAATCATGACAAGAGGCGCATTTGATGTTCAGCCCCATGAAAACCTGAGCCACATTCTGAGCTGCCTGCATTTCGGTTACCTGCGAAGCGTTAACCGTTCCTCTCCAGGCAACCCCCTTGATAAAGCCATCCGACCCCCCTACTGGGTTGATCAGCTCCCTCACAAACTGGTCGTAAGGCTTATTTTCAGACAAGGCGGACTTCAGCCATCCCGTAATAGGCTTTCCCCCTCCCCCGTGATACTGACGGGTGTAACTGTTTCTCAGGCTGTCATTCCAGAACGTCACCCAGTGCTCTGCGTAGTTCTCCTTGTCCGCAAGGAGCTCCTTCACCAAGTGCTCCCGCTTATCCCTGCGGGCGTCCTCTCTGAACACCTTCAACTCCCCGGCCGTCGGCAGCATTCCGAGCAAATCCAAAAACACTCGCCTGGCAAAAACATCATCTCCTACTGAAGGGACTTCCCGAACATTATTTTCAGCGTAGTAGGGAGAAAGAAAACGGTCCACCGGGTTAGCTGATTTCCCTTTCGGGAGAGCCACCTTACGAGGCGCGATCGGAGCGTTGCGAAATTTTGCAAAGGTAAAGCCCTTTTCCCACTGCATTCCCTGGTCAATCCATGCCCTCATGATCGCAACCTCCTCAAGGCTCAGCGGATCCCCTTTGACCGGCATCCTCTCGTCAGGGTCATTACTGAGAAGCAGCTCAATCAGTAAGCTCTTGCCACTGTTCCCCGAGATGACCGCCGGACCGCTGTCACCCCCTCCGACAAAAGAGTGAATATGATCCATGTTAAACCCGCCTTTGCTTTTACCGTTCGCATGACAGGTAGTGCAGCTCTTGGCCAGAATTGGTTTAACGTCTTCTGCAAAATCGACCTTGCGAGAGAGCGCCGGCGGCATTTTTCGAGATGTGACTTCCGCCCCCGCGAAAGCACCGCTACACCCGAGGGTCAGCGCTACTAGTAAAGAGCAAATGAAGGATCGAGGCATGATGGGTTAATCGCCAGTGAACTCTCTCTTGATACGGCAGGAAATTTGAGTTGTCAGTCCAGATTGTCAGAGACTTGCCGGAAGGCTTCTTTCATTCAGGCTAAACTATCTTTTTCCACCTCGAAAACTTGAGAGCACATTCATCCTTTTGATCTTAACGCCGGGGTCTACTTTGATCCGCGGGAGCGCATGGACAGGATACTGGTCCCATGGGTGACAATTCCGCATCCCCCGGTAATCACTCGTTTGACCGGCAAGCCACTCTCAGGATCATGGGTCAGGGCATCCTCCGTCATTTTCTGCTGCAC
>DFWB01000172.1 GCA_002380675.1 Akkermansiaceae bacterium UBA4145 | reverse complement strand
CGAATAGAAAAATTACCGCTGGTAGATGGTGAGGGGAAGCTCGTCGGGTTGATTACAGGTGGAGACATAGAAAAGCAGATTACGTTTGTCGATGCCGCCAAGGATCCAAATGGGCAGCTGCGCTGTGGCGCTGCAATTGGTGTGGGAGCGGATTGGAAAGACCGCGCAGAGGCCGTCATTGAGGCAGGCGCGGACGCTCTTTTTATAGACGCTGCGACGGGGCATACGGCTCGGGTTCTTGAGGTTGTAGAGGAGTTGGCAGCACTCTCCGGTCGTCCAGTAGTGGCGGGTAATGTGGTCACAGAGCAGGGTGCCCGGGATCTTGTTTCGGCAGGGGCACGCGCGATCAAGGTAGGAGTCGGGCCGGGTTCAATCTGTACAACCAGGGTGATTGCAGGAGTGGGAATGCCTCAATTCACGGCGATACAAAACGTCGCTCCGTGGTGTCGTGAGAATGGTGTCTGCGTGATTGCAGATGGCGGGATTCGGTATTCGGGTGATGTGGTCAAGGCTCTCGCCGCGGGTGCTGATATTGTTATGTTGGGTTCACTCTTGGCGGGGACGCGTGAGAGCCCGGGGCAGACTGTTCACTTTCAGGGTCGTCGCTTCAAAACCTACCGGGGTATGGGGTCTCTGGGAGCAATGATGAAGGGAGCTGGTGATCGTTACGGACAGGGCGCCAATGGCAAACTGGTGGCAGAGGGAGTCGAGGGTCGAGTGCCTTACAAGGGGCCTCTATCTGATGTGATTTATCAGCTAATGGGAGGCGTGCGATCAGGAATGGGCTACGTGGGAGCAAACAGTCTTGAGGCGCTTCGATCGCAAAGTGAGTTCGTGAGGATTACGCCCGGTGGGTTGCGTGAAAGTCACACACACGATATCGTTATTACTCAGGAGCCTACCAATTATCAACCGATTAGCTGATTCTAAAACGCGTATCCAATCGTCGTAAAATCATGGAAGAACAAAGGCATGTAGCAGTCGTTGATTTTGGGTCTCAGTACACCCAGCTCATTGTCAGGAGGGTAAGAGAGCTGGGTTTTTTCGCGAAGCTGCACGCGGTCGAAGACTTTGAAAACCTGGGGCATCCCGGTGCGATTATTCTGTCAGGTGGTCCAAGTAGTACGCGGGAGGAGGACGCTCCTGACGTGGATTTTGATCGTTTGCAGAAGTATGCAGTTCCGGTTCTTGGAATCTGTTACGGAATGCAACTTCTCAATATCAAGTTTGGAGGTCAGGTGGAGGCCAGTGACCGCCGTGAATATGGACCGGCGGACCTGATTCCAGAGGAAGGCGTAGGTCTTTTCAAAGAGGTATCAGAGAGTTCTCAGGTGTGGATGAGTCACTCAGACACGGTTAGTGATCTGGTCGAGGGTTGTCGTGTGATAGCACGCAATGAGCATGGAACTCCTGTCGCCCTGCAATGGGGCTCCTCCTGTTTCGGAATACAATTTCATCCGGAGGTTACCCATAGTCACGAGGGGCTCAAGGTTCTGCGTAACTTTCTCGAAATGGCTCATGACCTACAGGAGTTTCGAATCGAGGATTTCAAAAGAACGCTCCTTGAAGAGATCAAAGCGCAAGTTGGGGGTAAGCAAGTGGTCTGTGGAGTTAGTGGAGGCGTAGATAGTACTGTGCTTGCTGTCCTGTTGAAAGAAGCGGGCATTCATATGCGGGCAATCTTTGTCGATCATGGTTTGCTGCGGAAAGACGAGGGAGAGGAGGTTCGGAAGAACTTCCAGCGGATGGGCGTGGATATCGAAACAGTTGAAGCCTCCGAGATCTTTCTTAGCCAATTGGCCGGCGTTACCGATCCCGAGGCTAAACGTGAGATTATAGGAAATCTCTTCATCAAAGTCTTCTGGGACTCGGTGGGGGATGCGGATATGCTGGCGCAGGGCACGCTCTACCCCGATGTGATTGAGAGCGCGTCAAATGCGAAAACCAAAGCCTCTAAAATCAAGACTCACCATAATCGGGTAGAGAAGATTCTTGAGCTGCAGAAGCAGGGAAAGGTTCTCGAACCTCTGGCGGAGCTATTTAAGGATGAGGTTAGAGAACTGGGCCTGTCGCTGGGTATCCAACCTGACATAGTAAACCGGCATCCTTTTCCTGGTCCGGGTCTCGCCGTCCGCTGTCCCGGGGAGGTTACAGCGGATCGCCTCCGGATCATTCAGGAGTGCGATTCGATATTTATTTCTCTGCTAAGGCAGAATGACTGGTATGACAAGGTTTGGCAGGCATATGCCGCGCTTGTGCCGGTGAAGACGGTAGGAGTGAAAGGAGACGAGCGGAGTTATGAGTTTGCGGTGAGCCTGCGTGCAGTAGTGAGCGAGGACGCAATGACGGCGGACTGGGTTGAATTGCCCTACCAGATTCTCAGGGACTCGAGTAATCAGATCCTCAACAATGTCCCCGGTGTTAACCGGGTTCTCTACGATGTTTCTACGAAGCCGCCTGCGAGCATCGAATGGGAGTAGGGCGAGGCTACAGGTAGAAACGGGGCGCTCAGGGAGTGCGGAGGTCGTTGATGCTAGAGCAACTAGCCCGGTCTGTCGGCAGGCTTGCTAACGACGTCGACAGGAATTGGGCCGAGAGCTTTTCCTGCAGCAAGTGTCATGTGAGGGAAGGGGATTTCGATGTTCTCCTTATCGAATCGCTCCTTGAGCTCCCTCGGAAGAGTATTGCGGAGAGTGCCATAGTCTTCCTGAACACACCAGGCTCCTAGGAGGAAGTTGAGAGAGGAATCTCCAAATCCAGTAAAAATGATCAGTGGGTCGGGTTCGTTCAGGCATTGAAGATTTGTTTCCGCGACCTCATGCATCACCTTGAGGACGTGCCCGATGTTTTCGTCATAGGCGACGCCGATATCGAGGTTGAATCTGCGTATAGGGTGTCGAGTAATATTAATAAGCTTGGTCTTGACGAGGGTCTCGTTGGGAATGCGTACTGATCGGTTGTCGAAGGTGCGAAGGGTGAGCGCGAGAAGTCCGATGGTGTCGACTGTCCCGGCAATCCCATCCACCTCGATAATGTCGCCAAGTTCAAAAGGTCTCTCCCCGATCATGAAAAATCCACTGATGATATTTGAAAGGGAGGTCTGTGCGGCAAAGCCAACCGCGATTCCCGCAACGCCAGCGGCTCCCAAGACTGCGCCTAGATTCAGTCCCATATGATTGAGAGCTAGAATGAAAGCAAAAGCATATCCTATGTAGCGGACGAGCTTTTTGACAACCATTATGCCCTGAGCTCCTAATCTCTCTCCAAAAATGGCAAGTAATGCCCGAGAAAGAATGGCTACCGCAATAATTCCGCCGATCAGAATAACTACAGCGCCAAGAATCTTCCACGGAAGTTCGGTTGCAAGAAAGTCCTGAAGCCACGGGGGCAGTGCAGCAAGGTAGAGAGAGGTCACGGGAGGCTTTTAGTGAATGACATCAATGACAGAGGCGAAAGCGCGGCGGAGGGTAGAGCGACTAGTTTTTCCTTCACGGGCCGGGGCGACTTCTTGTCCGCTGTCAGCCGGAGTAATCGGAGTCGAATCGTAGGTGATATCGTTTCCTCCCTCATCGTTTTCGGTGATGCGAATGCGACAAGCGTTTGCCCAGAGACGCTTTTCGTAACTGAAAATAGAGAAGTGACCTAGGTCGAGAAACAGCCGTTCAAATTCAAAAGTATCCTGACTCTCATTGTGCAGATCTACACTGATGATGATGTCATGATCGAGCCATTCGCTGGGATCAAAATTGCGGCGAGCGCGTGTCTTAAGAGAGTAGCATACTTCGCCCGCCGAGCGGTCCCCGTGCCAAGTCTTGCTAAGTGTTTCAGAGGGAATGCTGATGAGCTTACGGAGGTTTCCCCCGCACTCCCCGTGGATCTCCAGATCCATGGGGATGCCGATATAGAATAGAGCATTACCCCCAGGGGCGATAGAAAGTGAGGTGTTCGGTTTGGCTATTACCGGGAGGTTGGGGAGCGCCGGCGTGAGGCAGATACGCGTATCGTCATCGTGGCAATCCCAGCGTTGCCATTCTAGGGTGTCGGGGAGGTCCTCCAACTCGCCCTCGTCACCGTTGATGCCGTGCTCTTTCGCGCACGATGTGCTCACGCGCCACTCGTCGTATCGCCTCAGCAAGGTAATCGACAAAGGACCCACGTTTGAGTGGAACCATCGGCTGTTTGCCAAGGTTCGTTCATCCCACGAAGTGATCACTCGGGCACGATGAAAAGAGCGGAGAACATGTCAAGCGGGGTCAAGGTGTGATCGCGTAGAGATTGTTAATAAATTGTGAATAGTGGTGATCCGTTTCATCGTGGCGTCTAATTCACTGAAAGACCGAATAGTAGAAAGATTCCAGAGAACATTGGCTAAATCCTGGCTGAGCATTGTGAGCGCTTAGCGTTGACGGCTCGGCCCGCTGTCTTTAGGTGATGCGCGGACAGATGAACCTGACGAAAACTGCTTATGGGACATGGAGCGGAGGGCGCTACATGCATTTTGGGGAAGCCCTTGAAGAAGATCGTTACATTCAATGTATTCAGCTTGCATATGCCCGCGGCGTTCGAACTTTTGTCACAGCGGATGTTTATGGGCAGGGAGAGGCCGATATCGTCCTTGGTAAGGCTCTCGCAGATTATCCGCGTGAATCCTACTGCCTTGTCGGCACCATTGGCCACGACTTCTACAAAGGCGTTCGCGCCGGGTCAGGAGGCTTCCCGCGATTCACTGACCCTGAGCTTCGGGGGCCCGATCAGTATGTAGATTTTTTACGAATGGCCGCTAGTAAGTCCCTCTCCAACTGTGGGACTGATTACTTTGACCTGTTGATGCTCCACAACCCTGATGAGACGGGATACACCAGCGAGGATGTTTGGAAGGGAATGGTGGAGCTGAAGGAAGAGGGGATGGTCACGAGACTGGGGATTGCTCCGGGGCCAGCTAATGGCTTTACTCTTGATCTGATTCATTGCTTTGAGCGCTTCGGCGAGGTGATCGACTGGGCGATGATCATTCTCAATCCGTTGGAGCCTTGGCCTGGGCGTTTCGTCCTTCCTGCCGCTCAGGAGCACGGCGTAGAGGTTTTGACCAGGGTCGTTGACTACGGCGGGCTTTTCCATGGTGATATGAAGAGGGGGCACGAGTTCAAGCCCGGGGATCACCGGGCATATCGGCCGAAAGGATGGGTTGAGGCAGGGCACGACCGAATTGAAAAGATGGGGGGAGTGATTGACCGGCATAAAATGGATCTTCTTCACTTCGCCTGTCTGTGGAATCTTTCTCAAGCTCCGGTCAAGAGCGTCGTGCCAACATTTATTCAGGAGGCCGGGGAGTCGGCCCGGAGCATAGAATCGAAGATTGAGGAGTTTGGGAGGCTGCCGGATATTGAGTTTACCGCTGATGAGGTGGAGGAAATCATGGCAGCCGGTGACAATACCGGGTGTATGAAGCTGAAAGGCGCCAGTCGCAGGCACGAGAAGAGTGAACGTCCCGACGAATGGCCAATGCGTCCGGAGTTATTGGAGCTTGCGGGGCGTCATGGATTGGGAACAGAATGGTGACTATCTGTTATAGACTGGCAGGGAGAATGTAAGGTCATGAAGTGCCCTCGATGTGTTCAGAGAGTTCATAGCAGGGCCCGGGAGTGCCCTCATTGTGCTTTCAGTATCACGACTGTAGATCGGGTCTTCGGGCAGGATGATGTAAGGTTGCGAACCTTGACTGATGCTGCAGGAGTCTTGCGCCGGAAAGAACGGATTGCCCTCCGAGGGCGCCTTGATCAATTTCAGCAGAATTTTCCTCAGCTCTTTTTTGGGATCTATTTTGGTAGTTTCAGGGAAACTCCTAGTCTTCGGCAGTTTGGCTTCTGGTTACTGAATCGTGGCGCTTTCGAGGACGTTGATGTGTCCCGGCCGAATGAGGGAGGGATACTCCTTAGTGTTGATGTCGGAGGAAAGTCTGCGGGAATCGCTTCTGGTTATGCGCTTGAACCCTTTCTTTCAGAGGACGCAACTTTTGGGGCGCTATCAGGTGCGCACCCATACTTTCTGGAGGGGCAGTGGTTAAGGGCCAGTGAGTCAATCCTGAGTAGTGTTACGAAAGTGTTGGCAAAGCAGTCGCGCCGGGCAGAGAGGGA
>DFWB01000036.1 GCA_002380675.1 Akkermansiaceae bacterium UBA4145 | reverse complement strand
ATCGTGATCAACAACGGTCCGGCGATGATTCGTGAGGACGTGGAAACTAACGCCAACGACTTTCTTAAACGCAACTGGGATCAGGGCGAAAAGGGAGAGCTTTATCGTATCGATGATGAGTGGTGGTTTGACGATGGATGGAGCCGCACTCAGAGAAACGCAGACTGGGGAGTGGATGGACGCAGCGTGGAGCCGAACATGTATCACGCTGAATGGATGAAGCGGTCGCGTGAAGACGAATACGACTACGGGTCATTCCTCAATTGGGTTTTCTCCGTGGGTCAGAATCGGTTTACACGCGAGGAAATTGAAAGGATGGCGGACATTGACATGATGGCAGTTAATGCGGTGGTTCGTGGCTGGGTCGATGACTGGGACACCTTGACTCGAAACAGGGGAAAGAACGGATATTTTCTCCGGAGGCATAGCGATGGGAAATGGATGCTCCTGCAGTGGGACTCCGACCTGACCTACGGGAATACTTCGGCTCCATTCATCGGGGGCTTAACGGGAGTGCCTAATTTTTTCCGCAAACCCTACGTGGAGCAGAGGGTGAATTATTATATCGGGGAGATGGTGGAGAAGTATACCAGTGGATCAGAGCGTCTGGAGACATGGTTTGATCTCGAGGCGCGCTCCAATCGGAGAGTATCCATTAATCCGAGTCGGTATCTCAACTTTAACAATTCGAGGGTCAATTATGCCATGAACTCTGAAATCGGAAGTGCGGTTGCGAATACCCGTTTTACTGTCAACGGTCCCTCAAGCACGGCTGCAGATATCATTGACCTCAGCGGGACCAGCAACCATCGGGCGTTTGATATTCGCGTTGTCGACCGCCCAGATGTAGAGGTGCAGTTCACGGGACAGACGGAGTGGGCTGCTTCGGGCATTTATTTGCGCCAAGGTCGTAACGAGCTGGAATTTCAGGCTCTTGACTCAGAGGGGCTGGTCGTCGGAACGGATGTAGTCGTGATCAATAAGGCAGGTAATGCTCCCCCGGTTGTCGATCTTGATAGTTCGCCCTCCTCTCTCAATGTCCCTGTACAGAGCACGCTGGTGGTTGATGGGGGCGCGAGTTTTGATCCTGAAGGGACGAGCCTGAGCTATCGATGGGAAGTTGATGGGGACGCAATATTGGAAAATCCGTCTCCCGAAATTGTTAATGTTCGCTTTCCGAGGCCCGGGTTGTATTTGCTCACCGTCACGGTAGAGGATCAGGACGCAACCGAGACCGTGACTACAAGAGAGATTACGGTGTATTCGGAATCTGAGTGGCATCCATTCTCGGATCAGACTCTTGGTGAGGGCTGGGTCGAAGAGAATGTGGAGGTTCGACACGACTACAGCGGTAGTGCCTGGTATTCCCTGAATGACAGGCCGGGCGAGCTTACTCTGAAATTAAACGATGATTCCGCGAAATCGATGCGGACTGTGAATCCGCAATATCCGGTTCTCTGGCGCGATCTTGCCGGGGCGGAGGACGTTCTTCTCCAGACCGACCTGAGCCTTTCCTCCATTCAGCAGGGAGGATTTATCGCGGGCCTGATCGTGAGGGTTATTGAGGACGGGCAGGAGGTCACTTATGCGTTCGGAATGGAGAACGGAGACTTTTTGCGAGCGCGAAAGATTGTAGGTACGACCGAGACCCGCCTGGGAAGCGTTACATGGGGAGAAGGTGCCGCTGTCGTCCGTATGCGGAGGGTAGGGAGTGCACTGCATTTTGATTACCGTGTGAGCCCAGGAACATGGGAAACCCTGCACTCCGAGGATATCGATGTAGAGGCATCCCTTGAGCGCGGAGGGATTTTTGCTTCCACTACTTCGGCCCTTATGGCGCGCTTTGAGTTTGATTACTTCGTGGTAGTTGATCCTGCCTCTGAAAGTGCTGCGGTTGAGGACCTTCGCATTACGGAGGTTATGTATCACCCTCTTGATCTTGGGGTTGGATATGATTTGGAGTTTATCGAACTGGTCAACACGGGCAGCTCATCGATCGATCTGTCTGGCATCAGATTTGAGGATGGAAACCCGTTTTCAGGGCTTGTCTTTGATGGTCTTGAATTGGCTGCCGGAGAAATTGCTGTGGTTACTGCGAACCCATCAGATTTCAGAGCGATTTATGGAGAAGGAATCAGAGTCTTGGCCAGTTGGTCTGATGGAGGAATTAGTAATGGAGGAGAGTCCATAGTGCTCGTTGATGCCGGGGGTGATATTATCCACGACTTTGAATATTCTGATGACCTTCCATGGCCGGTTGAAGCTGATGGGGAAGGGGCCTCTCTGGAAGTCATTGATACCGAAGGGAATTATAATGACCCGTCCAACTGGCGTGCGAGTCTGGTTCTGGGGGGAACCCCGGGTGTTGTGACTTCTGAGGGGGACTTGGATAACGATGGGCTTGACGATGCTGGTGAAGCGTTGGCGGGAACGGATCCCCTGAATCCTGACAGCGATGGCGATGGGGCACTGGACGGCAGTGAGGTTGATGCCGGAACTGACCCTCTGGACCTTCTCTCTGTCTTTAAGTTGATAGAGGTTACGAGGGTTGGAGATACCACCCGGGCGAGCTGGAACAGTGTCCCTGGGCGGAGCTACACTCTTCAAGTCAGCCCGGACCTGACCCCAGACAGCTGGGCGGATGTGGGAACGGTAGAGGCTTCTCGAGGCATTACGGTGCTGCCACATGTCTCTGCCGATGGTCAGGAGCTCTACTACAGGGTGGTGGTTGAGTGATTGAAAATCGCGGAGGACACTCTGAAACAGGCCTTTTAGCGATCTGAGGAGCCTCAGCTCCTTTCGGGGAGCTTCGTGCTTTTGAATGCCACTTCTGGGTTAAAACCACACCTGATCGGGAAGACTGGTGTGCGGTATTCAACTTTGCTTGGGGATCAAGTGACGATATTGTAACTCCTCGTCCACATTCTCCTTCCAAACAAATCCCATGAATTGCGTTTTTAAGTTCTGCATACCTCTCGTCTTTGTCGGGGCCTTCTCATCCTTGAAGGGAGAGCAGGTAGTTATCAGGGAAGTGATGTATCATCCCCCTGCTGGTCTCCACGAATTCATCGAGGTAGAAAACCTTACCGCAACGATTCATGATATTGCCCAATGGAGGGTGAGAGGAGCGGTGGACTTTGACTTTCCGGTTTACGATTCCGGGAACCATGAGAGTAACTTTCTCAAGCAGTGGGAGCGCGTTGTTATCTGCGGAGTAGATCCTGCAACTTTCCGGGCGGATTACGGATTGCCTCAGTCAGTGCGGGTGCTGGGTCCCTGGACGGGATCCCTCGCCAATGAAGGGGAACGGATCAATATTCGAAACAAAAATGGAGCGACGGTTTGCACTCTAAGGTATGATGATCGTCATCCGTGGCCGGTTGCTGCCGATGGAGGAGGGCATAGCCTTGTTCTTGATAATGACAGTTACGCCATTGATGACTATCGAGTTTGGAGGGCGAGTAGTTCCCCGGGGGGCACACCTGGAGCAGGTGAGCCGGCGGCCGCAGAAGAGCCGTATTCGAACCCAGAAGTAGATCTTTCAGTCGGGCTTCCCTACATTAACTTCGATCACAACTGGAGGTACCTTGACAACGGTTCCAATCAGGGAGCTGGGTGGAAGAACCCAGGATTTAATGATGCGAGCTGGGACACAGGGCGAGGCCTCTTTGGCTATGAAACCTCGGTGGTTCCTTCGCCGGGAATTTCGACGCCCTTCGAAAATCCAAATGCGGCGGGTAATGACATTATTACCTACTATTTTCGAACGTCCTTTGAGTTTAATGGTGCGACTGAGGGAACCAGTATCTCCATCGACACAATTCTGGATGATGGAGCAGGCTTCTGGTTGAATGGGCAATGGCTGGGAGGAATCGGGGTCGAAGAGGGAGCGAGCTTCACGACAACAGCCTCCCGGACGGTGGGAGATGCGAGTGAAGAAGAGGCTATCGTGACCAGTAGCTCTCCGCCCTTGGTCGAGGGAACAAATGTTCTGGCAGTTGAGGTTCACCAGACCGGAACCACGAGTTCTGACGTCGTTTTTGGTGCAAGGGTAAACATTTCCACTCCAAGTGCTCCGAGTATCGTCATTAATGAGGTGCTTCCCCAGAATGGAGTCGGGTTTGTAGAGCTCTATAATCCTACGGGATCTTCAATCGACGTGGGAGGTTGGTATCTCAGCGATTCGGCAAGCAATCTTACGAAGTATCGCATCCCGGGGAGTCTGGTTATTGAGCCCGGGGGCCTCTCTTCCATTGGATATGCAGAAGCTAATTTATCAGTGGGCAATACGACTGTGGTCTATCTCACCCAGAGCGATGGGTCCACCATTGTGAATGGTATTGATACCGCTATGCCGAATGACGGGCGATCACTCGGACGTAAGCCTGCAGGAGCTGGAAGCTGGTTTTTGTTCACTTCGCCGACCCGGGATGGGGCAAATTCAAGTGCGGCAGAGCTGGGAGCAGTCCTCGCTATTAACGAGGTGCACTATGACGAGGATGGCAATATTGACTGGGTGGAGCTGTATCATGAGGGCGCTTCTTCTCAGGGCTTGTCAGGTCTTTATCTTTCAAGTCGAAGGGACTTCGGGGACAAGATGCCACTCACCGGGTCGATCGGCCCTCGCGATTTCAGAAGTTGGCCTGTATCGTTTGGAACTGGTGGCGGTGATGAAGTTCTCTGGCTGGTGGATTCCGGGAACAGGGTGATTGATGCGGTGGTAGTCGAACAGGCTCGAGGGCGGAATTATTCAGCGGCTTATCCAGATGGATCTGGGTTGTTTTACTCCTCGGAGGTGGGAAGCCAAAACCGCGCGAACGATCCAACACGGGAAGAGGGTATCGTTATTACCGAGCTTATGGTGGAGCCTCCTTCCAGTCACCGGGACGGTGAATATATTGAACTCTACAATAATTCCCGAGCTTCAATCAATCTAGGTGGCTGGCGTATTGATGAAGGTGTGAATTACACCTTCCCCTCGGGGGTTAGTCTTTCGGCTGG